>NZ_JAHOOJ010000020.1:0-77470 GCF_019132535.1 Erysipelatoclostridium sp. DFI.2.3
CAAACAGATGATATAAAGAATGATAAGAGCAGCGGCAAAGAACAGTTATTTATAGTGTAACTATAAAATAGAAGTGGAATTTAGTTATACATAGGCATAATGGAGCCTATTTTCAGTGCGCTTATTCATTTTATCTATCATTCGCACAATGACCACTTTCTTCACATTTTTACTTACTTCTACCTATTTGAAACCCTTTCTAACGCTATATTTATGCTCTGTATAGACTTTTGTAGAAGAAAGTTCCACATTTTTTATTCGCCTTTTGAAAGTGGAATTTAACTTTTCACTTCAGCAAATTTTCATGAATCCGGAGAACCGGTACAGAACCTGACGGAAAGCATATATTTTCTTCCCTTCGTGAACAGCTGCATCAGTAATAGTACGTCTCCACACAGCCCTTCATTTCCCCCTCGTTTTTTACATATCTGCCGACGCGGGCAATCGCGGTTTCACAGTAGCCCAGTATTTCACTGCGTGTCAGCTTACCGCCTGCGACTGCACATATTTCCTCCAGCAATGCATCGCGCAGCTGCCGCATGGTTGTACTGCCATACAGGTATCCGCTTGCATCAAAGTCAAGATTGTCCCTCATCACGACAGCAGTATCCCGGTTTGCGGACAGCTTGATTACCGGCACAATGGGATTACCGGTAGGCGTACCCCTGCCTGTGGTAAACAAAACGAGCTGACACCCTCCCGCAGCCATGCCGCTCATACTGATGGGATCATTCCCCGGTGTATCCATAATGACCAGCCCCTTATGATGAATGTCCTGTGCATAATCGTAGACTGCCTGTATCGGTGAATGCCCTGACTTGTATATGCAGCCCAGTGATTTTTCCTCCAGGGTCGTGATTCCTCCCGCCTTGTTGCCGGGAGATGGATTTCGCTTTCGCACATCATCGTTAACACATTTCATAGCATCCTCATAGTGACGTACAATCTCCAGTATTTGTGCAGATACCTGCGCATTGACAGCGCGCTTTGCCAACAGCTTTTCCGCACCGATAAATTCCGTTGTTTCCGACATAACCGCCGTTCCTCCTGATGCGATGATGCTGTCCGCCACTTCTCCCACCAGCGGATTTGCGGCCAGCCCGCTTGTAGGATCCGAGCCGCCGCATTCCATCGCAACCATAAGCTCTGAAACGTCTGCCTCCTCACGCTGCATACAGCTTGCCTGCGCAACCATTTCTCTTGCACAGCGAACCGCCTGTTCCACGGTATGCAGGGTACCGCCGCATTCCTGAATGATGAAGGCTTTTAACGGCTTATCGCAGCGGCTCTGTATTTCCTCTGTGACAAGCTTCATCTGACAGTTTTCACAGCCAAGCGATATGATGATGGTTCCATATACGTTGGGATTGGCAGCCATCCCTGCCATTGTCCGCAGCGTACATTCCTGATCGTTCGGTGTTTGTGAACAGCCCAGCTGGTTGTGAAAGCTTACGGTTCCCTGTACCTGCATCGTGACCTGATGTGCCACGTCACTTGCGCAAATACTGGCAGGAAGAATAAGCACATGATTCCGAATGCCGATCCGACCGTCATTTCTGCGATATCCCCGAAACCTCATGTCAGCACCTCCTCCTTTGCTTTATATATAATCATAGCTGACTCCCTTTTATCTTTTGGTATTCCATACATTATGTACATGAACATGCATTCCCTGTTCAATATCACACGCCGCTATCCCGATCCATTCCCCGTACTTTACAACCGGTTCTCCCTTATGTATTCTGCTAAGTGCAAGCTTATGATAAACAGGAATACATTCCCTTACAGCAACTCCCTGTTCCATCCCCTGCGCATCGGTATAGATGCACAGCTCACCTTTACTGATCGGTTCAATGACGACAGCAACGTTGTCCCGTTCATGTATACGAACAGCATTTTTCATATGACCTCCAACATTCTCACAACAAAAGGATGCACACATTGATCTGCTTTTTTGCGTATCCATACAAATAAGTGTACAGTGTACTTATAAAATCACATATCATTTGCATACATCCCGTTATGGTATTCCTTATATTATAGAGAACGCAGCAGATTCATGTTTTCCACATAGCTGCCTTCTCCATGAAACAATGCACTTGTCCCAAGGACAAAGCCGTCAACACTCAGTGCATGATATTCCTGAATTACGGCGGGAGAACATGCTCCATCCAGAATGATACGATAACCGTACATCTTCTTACATGCGATCAGCTCACGGATTTTCGTATCCACACTGTCGATAAATGTCTGTCCGGCAAAGCCCGGAAACACACTCATAATCAACAGATAATCACAATGCGGAAGCAATTCTTTCACTGCACTCAGACTGGTGTCCGGATTGACGGCAAGACCGGAAAGCTTTCCTCTGGAACGAATATACATCAGTGTCTTCATCGCCTGTGGCTCAGATTCCGGATGAATATAGATCAAATCTGCACCTGCATCTAAAAACCAGTCAATTTTATCGGCAGGATGATCGATCATCAGGTGGACATCCACCATTTTTTTCGTCAGAGCACGGACTGCCTTTACATCCATCAGCCCCATGGAGATATTCGGCACAAAGCTTCCATCCATGATATCACAATGGAAAATGTCTGTCCCCGCTTCCTCTAAGGCACGGACTTCCTCTTCCAGATTTGCATAGCTCGCACACATCATACTGGGACATAATATCATGACGCCGCCTCCTTCATTCTCCGCAGGTTCTCCTGCAGATCTGCATCCTGCCTGAATAATCCGCTGGTTCCTCCCGTCAGTATGCTGGCCCCGGCTGCACATACCTGCGGTATGGTCCCCGTGTGGATATTGCCGTCTGCCTGAATACGACAGGATAAGCAGTTTGCGGTAATCTGTTCCTTCATACTACGGATATGTTCAACGGCTTCCCTTTGCATATGCTGTCCGGCATATCCGGGCTGTACCATCAGCTTTAAAATCCAGTCAACCTGTGATGCCAGCTTCACAAAATCAGAAGGCACCTCTGTATCACACCGCATTGCCAATACCGGACGGCAGCCGGCAGAGCGAATATGTGCAAAGATATCCTCCAGATCATCGTCAATTTCATAATGCACAGCAATGTAATCTGCCCCCGCCCGGGCAAACGGTTCGATATAGGGACGCACGTTCTGTACCGCAAGATGCACCTCTATTGGCTTATCACAGATGGGACGTATTTTTTCCAATATCAAATCACCAAACACAAAGCAGTTATTAAACATACCGTCTACAACATCATAATGCACAAAATCAATATCGGAAGCATTGATCTGCGCAACGGCATCCGATACATGCAACAGGTCTGCACAGGACAGCGATGCACTTACCAGAATTTTTTTATCCTTTGAAACCGTACGCATATTATCCAAACAGAATCTGCATGATGCAGATGTTATCCCGATTCTTTTTGATTTCATATAAATACTGCTTTACATGTTCAACAACCGGTTCATTTCCTTCCAGGGAATTGATTTCACAGAAGGTGGTAATCAGATCCTTATCCATTTTCGGCTCTGTCTTTCCCTGCAGCTCATCCCAGTAAACAAGTGCCGCTGCCGCAACGAATTCCATAATACGCGGATCCTTATCATGATCCAGTAAAATCTGCATCGGTGACATAATGCGTTCGGTAGGCCCCAGCTTTCTTGCAGGTGCACGTCCGTTTTTGATATTGTAATCCAGAATACTCTTATCCCGGAACTTCGCAAGAGCACGGTTGGTGAATGCCTCCTGATCCTCTTTTGTAATCTGGAAATAATCCTGTAATGCCGGATTCAGCTCTTCCATCAGACGCATCATCACAGCATCGATATCCGGGTCACAGGCTGCATCTCCGTAAACCTCATATCCCTTGATATAACCGCAATAGGAAATCAGTCCTGCCAGACAGTTATAGGTATAAATTTTGCGTTTGAAGAATTTTTCAAAGTTGTGAATTGGCACAGCTCCTTCAAAGTCCAGTTCTTCCAGCTCATCCGCATCAAACGGGAAGTACGCTTCATTCATAGACAGAATATCCAGTCGTGTGTCATGAACACTGACTGTGGAACAGAAGACGGCTGTCTGTGTCACCGTGTAGTCCCCTTCCACACCGGCTTCCTGTAAATGTGTTCGAAGTACCTTAGCCGGATTGATACCGTTTTCCGCTGTTAGAAAGACAGTCTTTTTCTGCTTGTTGTGCATACCTGCCTTGACCTGCTGAGCAACATCCCCCAGATTTTGTTCACCGGTGGAGGTCACAATGAAATCGGCGTCCTGTATTGCCCGGTCCGCTTCTTTGGAATAGGTGTGAAATGCCTGAAATCCGTTCACATAGATCGGTGTACGGTCCTTCTTATAAAAATGGATACAGAATGCACGATCCTCATCCAGCATACGGATCAGTTTTTCATTTTTATCGATAAAGGTGATCGCATAATCACTTTGAAACAGAAAGCGGGTTACATAGCCGCGACCGGTTTGTCCGGCTCCGATAACAACTGCCTTTTTCATGCGGATGCTCCTTCTTTGATCCAGCCCTTTGCCTTCAGCTCAGCAATTGCCTCCTTGATCAGCACTGCGATTTCTCCCTGCGGATCAATTTCAGAAATCGTTTCCAGAATGTAATCAATTCCCTTTGTTTCACGTATTTCCTTCAAACGAAGTGCATCGCGGTCCTCAGGATTGTCAAAATACAATGCAGCGGCAGCACCGAGTGCAATCGCCTTTGGCCTGATTCCCGCAGACAGTGCGATACGCATCGGCCCGATAAAGCGATCCTGCGGTCCCAGCTTACGAATGGGATCTCTGGCAATGCGTGTAACCAGATCAACAATAGCGCGGTCTGTATATTTCGCTTTTGCCGTTTTGGAGAATTTGATCTGACTTTCCTCATTGATTCCCATTCCATGAATCAGTGCATAATTGATTTCTTCATAAACCTGATCCAGAATAGGCTCGATTTCCGGATCATTGGCGGAATCTGCCACATAGGTCAGCCCCTTCAGCTTTCCGAGATAGGAAACTGTCGCAACACTTGTATTGTTCGTATAGATTTTCTGTTTTAGCAGATCACCGAAGTCAGTTACAAACTCCACATAGTCCCATTGCGGAATTTCCCCTTTGATACGATCCCTGTCAATTGGCAGATACCGCATATTCTGTACCCAGGTATCCATCTCATTCGTGACCTTATCCGGATCCGGTGCCCCGGTTCCGGTACACATGATGACAGATTCGCTGACACCGACATTCTCTTCAAACAGCTTGCGTTCCTCTTCGTTCAGATTTGAAACAATCGCTTCCTTTAAATCCTTTGCCGGATTAATCCAGTTTTCACAGGTAACAATATTGGAAACATGCACCGCATTTTCCTCCACCAGCCTTTTGAACGCTTTGGCAAGTGTTTCTCCGACATTTCCCATATTTTTTCCACCGCATGCTGTAAACAGAAAATCCGCTTCCTTCCAGCAGCTGCATAAGGCGTCAATATCATAAAAGAGATGTGCCTGAACACCTTCCATATGTGTATTGAGCTCTTCCGCCCCCAGAACATGAATGGTATATTCCTTTTTTTCATTTAATTTATCTACCATGACCGAGCTTGCGTCAAAATAGGTGATTTCAACCTGATTGGCATGCAGCAGCTCGCTGACAAAGCCTCTTCCGATGCGCCCGGCTCCCAGAATCATTGCTTTCAAATGCATTCCTCCTTCACTGTGTGATCTACACGTTATATTAAAATCCCTGCTAAGGAAGCTTGATCAACCGCATGCTTCCTCCAGCAGTCTGATCAGATTATCCGTTGCCATTTCCACTGTATTGGACTCTGCCTCCACCGTACGTGAACCGATATGCGGTGTCAGTATAAAGTTATCCATATGAATCAGCTCCTGAACCCAGTCATCCTGAACTGGCGGCTCACTTGTGAATACATCACTGGCAGCCGCATAGATCTTCTTATTCTTCAATGCAGTATACAGCGCTTTTTCATTGATAATACCGCCGCGTGCCGCATTGACAATGACAGCCGTTTCCTTCATCATATCAAACTGTTCATCGGATATCATATTCCTTGTTTCCTCTGTAAGCGGAGTATGAATGGATATAAAATCAGCACTCTTTAAAATTTCCTCAATGCTGCACTGCTTTGCCTGGTAGGTGTCCAGTACCTCCTTAGGGATATCGAATACATCATAGGCAAGCACTTCCATGCCGATTCCATGTGCCATGCGTGCGACATGACGCCCGATATTTCCAAAGCCGATAATGCCTATGTTTTTTTTCGTAAGCTCACGACCGGTCGGTTTGTTCCATGCTCCCCCGCGTACCTGCACATTGCTGGATACCAGATGTTTGGCAGCGGCAAACATCATGCCGATCGTCAGCTCAGCCACCGCATTGGAATTGGAGCCGACACAGCGGCCCACCTTGATTCCACATGCTTCCGCTGTTTTTAAATCAATATTATCCGTACCGACGCCGAACTTCACAACCGCCTTTAAGCTCCTGCATTCCTTTAACAGTTCGCCATCCAGCTCATCCACACCAACGATGATACCGGTGCTTTTTTTCGCATATTCCACAAAGGCTTCTCTGGACAGCGGTTTTCCTGTGGTATTGATATTCATTTCATAGCCCAGTGCCTCCAGTCGTTTTGCGGCCTGCGCACCATAGGCTGCATAGCCCCGCGGTGTAACGAGAATAACTCCCTTGCTCATATCAGTCAGCCTTCCTGCTTTCTTCCACAATAGCACGCAGTTTTCTTGCGTTTTCTGCGATATCGGCACTGCTTCCCTTTGTCAGAAGTCCGCCCAGACCAACACTGTCCACACCGTTTTCAAACCAGGTATGCAGATTGTCGAAGTTTGCTCCGCCGCTTGCAAGAATCGGAATCTGCGGACATGGCACCTTGAACACCTTGGCAAGATCCGGTCCATAGTAATTGGATATCGGGAATGCCTTGATAAAGGACGCTCCCGCTTTCAATGCTTCGATCATTTCCGTATAGCTCGTGCAGCCCGGTGCATAGGGAATCTGATACAGATTCGCCATCTCCTGTACCTCTTTGTTGAAGGTCGGAGCAATGATGAATTCTGCCCCATCCATGATTGCCAAACGGGCAGTTGTCGGATCCAGCACCGTGCCGGCCCCTACCAGCAGCTGATCACCAAATTTTTCTTTTAAAGCGCGAATGACTTCTCCTGCATTATTATTCGTATAGCTGATTTCCAGAACATCCACACCGCCATCGATGCATCCCTGTGCGATTTCAATTCCGCGTTCAATGGTTTCCACCCGCACAATTCCCATTAAGCCTGTTTTTTTAATTCTGCATATTGTTTCTGCCAACATTTTTTTGACCTCACTTTCCTGTCGTCTTTGCCTGATACAGCGTTCGTACACCCATAAGTACAGCAATGCAGCCTCCGGCAGCTGCTGTTATCGTTTCTATCGTATTCACTGTCTGTTGAAAAACAAGACAGAGGAATAATCCGATACCGATGAATAGAAACAACAGTGCAGGGAATATGCCGCCGCTTTCCTTATCCCGGTGTTCTTTACGCCATGTGATATGCTTCCCTCCTGCCCGATGCAGTGACGGAAGTAATTTTTTATTCATTATGAGCAGCTCCACTGCATACAGCACAAGGGCCAGTGCAATGGTGCCCGCAATCTTATGAAACAGAAAATACCCTAAAATAATACTGATGGAAATGGCGTTGATTTCTGCGTGTTTCCACAGAGTGATCGCAAATTCCCTATGTTGCGGGAGAAGATAATACGCATTCTTCTTTTTGATATACAGCAGTCTTCTTCCTTTTGTATCTGTTCCTGTAAACAGCATCCATCCTGTTACCATTCTATCACCTCAATAGTTTTTAAATATCCAGCGCCTTGCGCAGATTTACAATCGTATCCCTGCCGATATCCGCCAGATGCGTTGTTAACTGATCCAGCTCCATGGAATTACAGCTGGACAGAGCCTCCATTAAAAACGGCATATTAACACCGGTATAGCATTGCAGCTTGTGTGCTTCCTTCAGCTCGTCGATTGCAAGTGCCGTCATATTAAACGGGGAGCCTGCGAAAATATCCACCAGTACCAGTACACCGTCGCCTGTATCAATCGCTTCCACCTTTTCACAAATGGCTTCCTTCAAATCTTCCGGATTATCCGTCGGATACAGACCAATAGTTTCCACATCATTTGACATACTGCCAAAGAACATGGCAGAGCTTTCCTTCAGTGCCTGTGCCAGAGGACCATGTGTCACAATTAAAATCTTGATCATACTGTATTACCCTTTCTCGTCGTTTGCGGTTTCATGACGCAATATAAAGTGAATCGGCAGGAAGCTTTTTCTTCCCGTGCAGGAATACACGAAGAGCATATGGCAAGTTTCCTGCCGATGATTGCTATATATGAAAGGATTGTTAAATTCCTTTCAAAGAATTTCTATCCAAGCAGTCCGACTGCCCCGCCGATAAAGCCGATGACAAACAGAACGATCAGAACCGTTGTGATTTTCTTTCCCTTTACCTGCAGCCAGTATGCAAACAGGGTTGTTACAAGCGGCAGGAAGCAAGGGAAGATCTTATTCATAATTTCACCAAGATTCAGCGTGCCGGTTTTCATTTCAATTTCAAGAACAGCACCGATGCTGACATATTTTACAATCATGGCACCCAGACAGAAGAGTCCGACGATACCAAGGAAGGTGGTGATTTTCTTAACGAAGCCGCTTTCCAGGAAACGGTCAATAGAATCCATACCCAGCTGATAGCCGCGCATGAACATGAAGTAGGTAACTGCAAAGTCCAGCAGGGTAACGCCGATACCATAGGCCCATGCGCCCCATACATATCCCTGCATAGCCCATCCCAGGGTTACACTCAGAATAATCGGTTTGATCAGACCTGCCCATACCGTATCACCGATACCTGCCAAAGGTCCCATTAAAGCAGTTTTTATTTCCGCGATGATGCTTGCGTCCATTTCTCCGGAATCATCATTCGCAAGACCTTCTTCCAGAGCGACTACCATACCGGGCAATACAGCTCCCCAGCGTGGCTCTGTGTTGAAATACAGCATGTGGCGTTCCAGACCCTCCACCATCTTGTCATGATCATTCGGATACAGCTTTTCAAAAATAGGACCCATGATCCATGCCAGACAGCCTGCCTGTAATCGCTGATAGTTATAGGTCATATGACTTGTCATGTGCCAGAAGAAGGCTGTTTTCTGGACATCGCGTTTTGTTAGTGAATGTTTTTCTGCCATGATTATTCAGCCCCTTCCTGTTCTGTGTCGTTGTTGAATCCAATCTTAATCAGGATAACTGCCAGACATACACCAACCAGTGCATACAGCAGCAGATCGGTCATACCGGAGTAAGCCGCGATACCGAAGCCCAGCACGAAGAAAGGCAGCAGCGCTTTTTTGTACATGAACTTCATCAGCATGGACATACCTAATGCCGGAAGCATCTTACCGACGGCAGCCAGACCGTTCATTGCCCATGTCGGAATACTGTTGATCATGGTCTGAATGAATTCACTACCGTATAATGCAATCAGGAAGACCGGCAATGCACGCAGTACCAGAACAATGGCAGGACCGCCTAAGAACTGAATTCTGCGAATACCGCGCCAGTTTCCCTTGGCAGCGAGCGCATCCATTTTAACCGGCCACAGGGATGCAATTGTCATATATGCGACATGCACATAGTTGCCCAGTAACCCGATAGGAACGGCAAACGCTACAGACGTGTCGATGGACATACCGCCCTGAATCGCTACAAATGTACCGAGCAGACCTGCCCAGTATAAGTCGGAAGCATTTGCTCCTCCTGCAGAAATCCAGCCCATATAAGAAACGTTGATTGTTGCACCGATGATGGTTCCCTGTACGGGATCACCGTAAATCAGACCTACCCAAAATCCTGCCATTACCGGCTCACGGAAGAAGTACCAGTGATATGGTCCCTGAATACCGTTGAGCAGTGCAAGCAGCCCCATTAACAATGCTTGTACCATGAAATTTCCTCCTTTTCATTGTCAATTCCTCTACTACATCTCTTTACTCTTGTCATACAGATACGATATATTCATCACCTCCATGTGATCGAATTCTATCGGATACACAGCTAAAATTTCGCCAGAGCATCCTTGAACGGATACGGATTGTCTTCGGGAATCGGCTGCATGAAAATATCCACGCCGCCCTGATACAAGACATTTAACTCCTCCGCTTCCGTTTTCGACATTACCACATTTTTATAAATATTCTTCTTATCACCGGAGCCTTCAATTCCACCTACCTGTAAGGAAGGGAATTTCACACCTGCTTCCCAGGCTGCTTTCGCCTGTGAAGTATTTTTAAACAGAATCAGCAGATTGTTTTTTGGAAATTCTTGCGCCTTCCATTTTTCGGCAGCCTCTGCGACATTCCATACCAGAACTTTTACACCGCTTGGGGCAGCACCGAGGAGAATTTTTTTCAGAATCGGACTCTTTGCGGAGCGATCGTCAATTACGACGATGCTTTCAATTTCATATTTTGCCACCCAGCGGGTCATTACCTGCCCATGGATGAGTCGAAAGTCAATTCTTGTCAGTTTTAGGTTTTCCATCATGTTATCCTTCTTTCTTTTGCGTCTTTTTTACGATTGCTTCGCAAGCTCTACAAAGCGCTTTGCTCTGCGGGTCAGCTCCGCATAATTGCCTTCCTCGCGGCATTTTTTATCTACCAGCTGGGAGCTGATACCGGCACCGGTGAATCCAAGCCTCAGGTATTGCACAAAGGTTTCTTCCGTAACGCCGACTGTCGCAATGTATTTCACATGATGCAGCGGTGCATAGATATCCTTGCAATATTTGATACCCAGTGTTCCTGCCGGAAACAGTTTTATGAAATCGACACCGGCCTTATCCGCTGCGACGATTTCTGTTGGTGACATGCAGCCCGGCATGGAAACCATGTCCAGAGCCAGCGTTTCCTTGACGATTTCCTCATCAAAGTTGGGAGAAACGATAAATCTGGCTCCGGCTTCTTTGGCATTGTGAACCTGTTCCTTTGTCAGTACGGTTCCAATGCCCAGATACAATTCATCCCCAAACTGTGCATGCAGTGCCTGTATGTTCTCTTTCACCTTTGTACACGTATCGGGATCGGATGGGTCGTATGTGATTTCAAAACAGCGGATGCCTCCCTGAAACAGTGCATCTGCCAGCTTCATCAAGTCATCCCCGTAAATCCCTCTTGTTATAACTACAATTTTCTCTTCTTCGATTTTTTGAATCGTTTCCTGTCTGCTCATACACATTTCCTTTCTATAATCCATTGATAATCTCCACCGGCCGTTCTCCCCGTTCCATGCAGTAGATATCTTCCATTACCTTGCGGTTCATGTTCTTCATGCATGTATAGTTATAAATAGCAGAGTGCGGCGTGATGGTTACACGTTCGCACGCCAGCAGAGGATCATCGGCCTGCATCGGCTCATGCACAGCAACATCCGCACCATAGCCAAACAGATGTCCGTTCCTGAGTGCTTCCAGCAAAGCTGTTTCATCAACGAGTCCGCCTCGCCCTGTGTTAATCAGTATGGTGTTGTCCTTCATCTTTGCCAGTGTCTGTGCATTGATGAGATGCTTACTTTTCTCATCCAGACTGGCATGCAGACTGATGAAGTCCGATTCCTTCAGCAGGGTATCCAGATCACAGAGCTGAATCCCCTCTGCCATGACCTTTTCCTTGTCTGCATACGGGTCATATGCCAGTATGCGGTTCTGGAAGCCATATTTCATAATCTGTGCAAAGCGTGTGCCGATATGACCGCAGCCGATGACACCGCATGTCTTTCCGCGCAGCTGAAATCCCATGATTTCCTGACGATCCCTGTTCCAGTCGCCCTGATGCACCTTGTGATTGGCTGTAACCACGTTTTTCGATACTGCCATAAGCAGTGCAGCAGCCTGTTCTGCGACAGCATCCAGTTCCACATAGTTTTGGATATGGGTTACATACACACCGTGCTTTTTCGAGCTTTCCAGATCAACGTTATTGAAACCGATGCCATGACGGGCGATCAGCTTCACATCACAATTGTTGGAAAAGAATGTTTCATCAAAGGTTGGATAATTGCCTAATACTATATAGGTATATCCCTTCAGCTTCTGGGCGAGTGTCCTGCCATCCATATCTGCCGGCAACAGCATTTTATCAACCGGTCCGACCTTCTCTTCCAATTCCTGCAGATGCTGTGGGAATTCTCTGCCAAAGCTGGTTATATTGATAACTGCAGTTTTTTTCAAATTTATCACCCGACTTTCATTTCCTTTCTCCTGCATTCTGCGGCAAACTGAGATCAGCCGCCTTACACTATCCATGATATTGAAAACGCTTACGATGTCAAACTGCTCAATTTAAGCCTAGTGTGTCACACGTTTAAATTCCTATTTTTTCTATTTTATCGGCCCTTTTTCCAACGAATCAACTGGTAACTTATGGAAATCGCAACACAAAATAAGCTAAATAATGTTACTGTGTTATTTTTCGCAATAAATAGCACAGTATTGAATTTACAGTGTGTATATCAAACTTATAATTTGACACGAAAAAAACGCACAAATTTGTAAGTTCTTATATTTGCTACATCCTACATATAAAAAAGCCCAAAAAGAAATAAATCCTTTTGAGCCACTGACAAACAGTTAATTTTAAAAAATAATTTTTTTCATATATCATCATAATGAAATTCCAAGGCTTTTTTTATAGTGTGATATAAAACCTAATCTTATAAAGTACCAATCCTAATCTATTTCTTTAATCACATATGGCTGCGTAGTTCTATCTGGTATAAAAAGTGAACAATAATAATACTCTTCTACAGTCTTTTTATCAGAACAATAAACAATAGTATACGGTTTTCTTCATCATCTCCTCTTACTATATAATTAAATTCAACAAAGTCCTCTTTAGGATATGCAATATTCCATGTAAGATAAAACGGTCTTTTTTTATCTGTCAAAACAGCTATCTTGTGTAATTCTATTTCATCTACTATGGGAGTATGAAAAGAATTACCATGACCTGTAAACCAGGCATAATCATTATGTTTTTTCCATGAGCCGATAGGAATATTTTTCATTTTTACCAATTCATCTTTGATTGCTATAAAAGATCCTTTATGTTCCTTAAATGAAGGACATACGCATCAATTTCATTCCTATTCACCGATAAAAATAACGGAATAGAAAATAAGCCATCGCTTTGCAACTGCAGAATGGCTTTTATTTCTTCCAGCGTATTCTTATTTTGTAAAGAACACGTTTGCTGTGGATAGCAGAACACTTTATCGCATGTCAAAATTATAAGTGATAAGATACGTCACTCTTGAAGAGTTTAAGAAAACTGGCGTTATCAGTAAAAGTGATCTAAAAGAATATGTAAGTGTATCATATGAAAGCTATATTACCAGTCCAGAATTGCTTTACGAAAAAGATAAAGTGCTATATGATTTCTTTGATAAGAGATGGTTGGTGAATAAAAGTGAAGGCAGAAAATGAATCTGTATACAGAAGATATACGTGAATTGATAAAGGAAGAATCACGTATAATAGAAGATTTCGAAAAACACAATGCTCCTTCAGAAATAATTAGCGAGAAGGAAAACAAATAAACAGCCACCGGTAAGATTTTTTAATTTATTAGTCTTTTGATTATGAAGAGAAATACGGATTGCTTTATTGGTTTGAGGAGGGTACGGAATAATCTGGATAGATAAAAAAGGTATTAGTGATTATCATGCCTCTTGTGTAACAGCATGGATTGTAAACATTACAAAGCAATGGGAAATATGAAGCCTATTTGTTCTGCTTTCCCATAAAGGTATTCCGAAAGCTGTATGGACTGGGACTTTACTGCACACTATGCCGATAAGTGGTGATCATGGACTCCAATATGAGAAAGCGAAAATAGAGGACACAGATTTACCGGAATTATTATACGTTGAAGATTAACACTCACAGCGGGTGCTTTCAAATATTAAAAAAACCTACCACTACAGAATGGCAGGTTTTCCGCAATAGTCCCCATAGGGTTACTACCGCTTCTTCGTATTCACATCTTATAACTTTTAATTTGAATTATCAAGAAAAGAGGATCACCCTTAAAAAGTGATCACCCGCAATTCTGCTGGGTACATCCGGTTTCCTTGTCTGCTTTCATTTTTAATTACAAGTCGCTCCTTCCAAAAAAACGCCCTTTATGTTTGTGGCGTTTTCTTTAATCGCTTTATTGTGCATAAACAATCTACACAATACGGTTCTGTTCCTTCCCCTGTAGGAAGCATCTCAGATTTTCAACGGCAGTATCCATAATTCTGCGCCTAGCCTCTTTGCTAGCCCAGGAGATATGCGGCGTAATCAGGCAGTTATCACATTCCAGCAACGGATTATCATTGCGGATCGGCTCCTCCCTTACCACATCCAAAGCGGCCGCATAAATCGTACCGTTTTGTAATGCCTGCGCAAGGTCATATTCATTGATCAGCTTTCCTCTGGCATTGTTGATCAGGATGGCATTTGATTTCATCATAGCCAGCGTAGCCTTGTTTATCAGGGAATCATTCTCCTTTGTGAGCGGACAATGCAGACTTACCACATCGCTTCGCCGCAGTAATTCCTCCAGAGAAACCTTTTCAGCATGCGTGTCGTTGTCGGCATGGGCGTCATGAAACAGGACATGCATTCCCAGTGCCTGTGCGATTTCAGCAACCTTCCTGCCAATGCGCCCAAATCCGATGATCCCCATCGTTCTGCCTGACAGCTCCATTAGCGGATAGTCCCAAAAACACCAGTCCGCATTGTTTGCCCATTCCCCCTCCTTTACACGTTTTGCATGGTGCCCGATCCTGGATGTCACCTCCAGTAAAAGTGCAATGGCATATTGTGCAACCGTATCCGTACCATACCCGGGAACATTGGTAACTGCGATATGGAGATCACTTGCGGCTTCGATATCGACAACATCATAGCCGGTTGCCAGTACACCGATGTAACGAAGCTGCTTACTTTCCTGCATCAGCTCTCTTGTCATCGGCACCTTATTGATAATCACGGCATCCGCATCCTGCATTCTTTCCTTTACCTGCGAGTGATCCGTGCGTGCATACACCGTCAAATCACCAAGCGCCTCCATCCCCCTCCAGTCAAGATCCCCCGGATTTTCTGTATAACCATCCAAAACTACAAGCTTCATATACATATGTAAAGGATGCCAGTCAGCACCCTTATCTCCTTTCCCTGATCATATTATAAAACACTTTACAAGCTGTTGCGATAAATATTCTTCACATCCTCTGCGGACAGTGACACAAATCCGTTCACCGTCTGTTTTGCGGCATCCTGTGCCATTGCATCGAAGTGCGTATCATCGATACCCAGCTCCCCTAAGGATGAGCGCAGATGCAGCTGTTTATAAAAGCTTCGCAGACATTCAATTCCCTCCCGTGCCATATCCCACGGATCCTTTTCTGTTACCTGCCAGATTTCTCTGGCGAAACGCGCAAACATATCCACTGTATCCTCACTGAGAACATACTCCATCCAGTGCGGCGTCAGAACAGCCAGACCTTCGCCGTGTGTAACGGAATAAAAGGCACTGAGCGGATGTTCCATTGGATGAACACTCCACTGTGTCATATGCCCCAGCTTCAGCATATCATTGATTGCCCAGCTTGCTGCCCACATGAGATTGGCTCTTGCTTCATAATTATCCGGCTCCTTTAAAACGAGCGGTCCGTATGCCGTACAGATTTTCAGAATACCTTCCGCAAACCGGTTCTGTAAACCGGCATCCTCCCGTGCAAAATAAGACTCCATCGTATGGCTCATAATATCAGCCACACCACAGGCACTCTGATAGCGGTTTACACTAAAGGTAAAGGTAGGATCCAGTATCGCAGCCCTTGGGCGAAGGAGTGGATTCCGTGTACCTATTTTCTCTTTTGTATCCGGATTCGTGATAACAGCAATATGATCCATCTCACTGCCGGTAGCCGCAATTGTCAAAACCGCAATAACCGGAATCGCCTTTTTTATTTCCTGCGGGTGAAGCACCAGCTCCCATGGTGACAAGGTACTACATACAGCGGCAGACACAACCTTGGCACAATCAATCACACTGCCTCCTCCTATTGCCACAATAACATCCACATTCTCCCTGCGGCATAACGCCACTCCCTTTTCCACCGTTGTAAGGGAAGGGTTTGGCTCTACACCAAACAGCTCCACATACTTCTTTCCCGCCGTATGCAATTCTGTAACCGCCTCGTCATAAATACCGTTACGACGGATACTGCCTCCTCCGTAAACAAGTAAGACCCGCTCTCCGAATTCCTTCATAACGGTATGAAGCTGCTGTAGCTGTCCCTTTCCAAAATACACCTTTGTCGGTATATCATAAATAAAATTTTCCATATATCAATCGTAGAAGCCGGACATGATTTTGATCAGTTCATCCACATCTTCGGTTTCTCTCATCCTCCGTTGTCTGTTTTCTTCAAACTCCTGCAGATATTCTGCTTTTTCAATTACCTGATCTATGACGGATGCCGGAAATTTCACTGCTCCGTTTTCATCCATGTGAATGATTTCCCCCGGACTAACCTGCATCCCAAAAACCTCCACACCGGTATTCACGGACTGCACTGCCCATTTTCCATGACCTGCCGTAACACCGCTTAACACGTATTGCATCTGCAGCGGACGTATCTCATCCACATCTCTGCTCGGACCGTCACTGATGACACCGACACAGCCGGCAGAACGAAGTGCTGTCATCATATTTCCACCCAGCAAGCCGTTACGACACTTAATCTCTTCCGGCATGTCCTGTTTCACAATCAGTACCACTGGTTTTCCGACAGCAGCAACTGCTTTTAACACATCTGCGAACTTCAGGCACTCATAGTTCGGATCCGGAAGACCATAGGTACACGTAACCGCATAGCCAACGGTTCTGCCTAGCTCTGGATACATAACCCTTGCGCGCTCATCCGTATACCATTGTCCGCGCCAGGGATGATACAGTCCCAGACAGTACTCCTTATCCGGATAGGTTGCGACCACATTGGTAATGGACGGTGTATCAAACTGCTTCAGCTTTTCCAGCCTATCATCAATTTTCATGTTCATCCTCCTGTATATGAATTTATTTGAAACAAAAAGCATATCGAATGCATTCTTCAATTACCCAGCGGCTACTGACAGCCGAAATATGCCAGCACATGATCAACTGCGATATCCGACATGCGATTGATTGCCCCTTCACTGCTTGCGGCAATATGCGGTGTCAGAACGGTATTCTCACAGGCAATCAGCTCCTCATCAAAGCCGGGCTCCATATAATGCACATCACTACCATAGCCGTAAAGCTGCCCATTGTGCAAAGCATCATACAATGCCTGCCGGTCAATGAGCTTTGCCCGTGCCGTATTGATGATAACCGCATCCTTTTTCATTTTGGAAAAAGCCTTTGCATCCAGTAGCGGTGAAAACTCTGCAAGTGCAGGAAGATGCAGCGTCAGAAAATCACTGCTGCTCACGATCTCGTTTATATCCGCCTTGCGTATGCCATACTCCCGGATAAACGCCTCATCATAATAGCTGTCAAATGCGAGTATATGACAATCAAACCCCTTCAGTCTTCGGGCAACGGCTTTTCCAATGGCACCCAGCCCAAGGATACCGACGGTGCTTTGATACAAATCCTTTGCAATCGGCTTTTTCCACACATGCGAGCGGATATTGGCATCACTTCTTGTAATATTGTGACAAAGAGAAAGCATAAGTCCTATGGTGTGATCCGCTACGGAGTTTGTATTTGCATTGCGTGCAATTTGTAATGCAATGCCTTTTTCCTTTAAATATTCCACATCAATTTTATCCAGCCCCACACCATAGCGTGAAACGATTTTCAATTTATCCGCATGATCAATGACATTGCGATTGAAAACCTCCGTCCCTAAAATGACAGCATCCATCCCCTGAATGGCTTCCACCATTTCCTCCTCATTCAGCAGTCTTCCCTTTTCATTTCCATAGACCTCAAAGCCTGCATCCTGTAATCTTTGTATCGGTTTCCTACTTAATTTACCAAAAGACTTGGATGTTACCAAAACCTTCATAAGCGATTTCCTCCTGTATTTTCAATATTGTCCGGTAAATGTTTTTCTACCGAATCGTCTTAACTGCGAAATGCTTTTTCCAATAAACGGAAATAGTCAAACATCAACACCAGCGGTGTCATGTCATATGCGGCAATGTCTTATCCGGATTAAAAAGATAAAGTGGATGACAGCCGGCTCCCTCTTTACAGAAGCCAGCAATGCTTTCCATTACTTGCCCTCACAGCCAAACAGACGGATATAGTGCTTGATTTTATGTTTGAATCCCTCCGCAAGCAATGGATACAGCTGATAAACGGCATTGCCGCTCAAATCCTCCTTAACCAGATTTTCAATTGCGCTGCGTTTCAAATCATTGGACAAATTGATTTTATTGATTCCCTCTCTTGCACAGCGTGCCAGATTTTCATCCCCGGTACCGCTGCCGCCATGAAGAACGAGCGGAATATCCAGTGCATCCTTCAATTCATGAAGAAGGTCAAAATGAATCTGCGGAGTACCTTTATATACGCCATGTGCAGTACCAATGGCAACCGCAAGTGCATCCACTCCGGTCTGCTTTACATATTCCACTGCTTCCTCAACACGGGTAAATGCCTGATGTCCGTCAGTATGATATTGCTCACCAACACCTACATGACCAAGCTCAGCTTCCACACTGATTCCCAGTGCATGACAAATCCGTACCATCTCCTGCACCTCTCTGATATTTTCTTCAAACGGCAGTAAGGATCGGTCGATCATGATGGAGGTATAGCCTGCGCGAATGCCAAGCAGACAGTCTTCAAAGGTTTTGCCATGATCCAGATTCAGGGCAATCTTTACTCGGGAGCGTCTGGCAAGATCCACTGCAATTCGTCCAAAGCTTTCCAGATCCGGATTGGCAACCGGTGTTGTATTCAGTATAATTCCGGTATTCATTTCTTCTGCCGCCTCGATGGCAGCACGCAGATTATGTTCATTATCAATATTGCAGGCAGGCACGGCATAATTCTCCTGCTTTGCCTTTGTTAGAATTTCCTTTAATGTTACCAGCATATCAGTTATCTTCCTTTCCGTAATTGATCATGACACGGTAAACACCCGGTTTACATGCATAATCAAAGGCTTCTTTTCCCTGTGCAAAGCTGAATTCGCGGTCGATCACCTTCTCCATATCGATCATTTGATAACCGATCAGCTTGACCGCCATCTGATTATCCTCAATCGTCGGATTCAGCGTTCCGATAAATTCTATTTCACGACTATGCACCATGCCGAAATCCACACCGATTGGTTCTTTGCTGTTTTGTGAGCTATAGGCAATCAGTCTGCCATATGGTGCTAACATGTCAATTGCCTGCTGCCACACCTCTTTGAACGGTATGGTGTTGATGACAGCATCTGCCCCCAGCCCATCCGTCAGCCTGCGAATTTCTTCACCGACATCACATTGACGCGGGTCAAAGGCATAGGCAGCCCCTTCCCGAATCGCCGTTTTCCTCTTTTCTTCATCGGTTTCACTCACAATAATGCGTGCACCGCACATCTGAGCCAGCTTCACATGAAAGTACCCCATAATACCCATACCGATAATGACAACCGTATCACCAAACTTTAATCTTGCCTTGCGTATACTGTGAATACAGCATGCCAGAGGCTCTGTTAGTGCCGCATGGCGCATATCCACATCATGTGGCATACGGATAATCTGCCATGCAGGAATCACCAGATATTCACTTAAGCCGCCGCCCAGTATATTCCCATCCAGACTTGAGCGTTTCGGCATTTCCTTTTTGCGATTGCACTGCGTTCCTCTGCCGGAGCGATCCAGCTCACACTGGTTACAATATCCGGATGTAAAAATTGCTTTATCGCCTGCCTTTACACCTACAACACCTCTGCCTGTCTTTATAATCGTCCCGCTGCACTCATGACCGCCAAGAAACGGATATCCGTAGTTCCTTGTTCCTTTGTATGTTCTGCGGTCCACGGTGCATAAGGAACATACCTCTGTTTTAAACAGTACCTCATAATCCCCCGGCTCCAGGATATCCAGCTCGCGCATTGCCAGCTTATCCTTTGCTTCAATCACCCATGCTCTTGCTTTTTCCATAGGATTCTCCTCTCATGTTTGTTATTCCTATCTATATCTGAAAAGAAGCAGTTTTCTTCACCTCCTGAAGCTTCTACTTACTGAATCTTTATCTGTATCTGACAACTATAATCATATTGAAAACGATTACAGTGTCAAATTGACACAAAAAGCAACAGTGTGTCATCATAATAAGACAGCTAACGGAGAAAAACCTCCACAAAGTAATGAAATCATTTACATTTCATGCAAAATCATAGGAAGTATGTACTTTTTATATGGATTATGTTAATATTTTCCTAGCTTGTGTGTTATTTCACCCATTGATTTAACACGAAAAAGTAACAGGGAGTGATAGTATGGCGAAAACCAGACGGGATCTGATTATGAATCTGGTCAGAGAATACACCAGTGAAAGTCTTGCGGACAAATCCTTCAGCTTTGAACGATGCAATGCCTTTGATATCGCATTGGATCTGAAGCTGGACCGGTCCAACGTATCCAGAATTTTAAATCAGCTGTTTAACGATCTACAGCTCATCAAGGTGGAAGGAAGACCCACTCTCTATTTATCCAAGGATGTTATTGTCGGCGAATATCATTTCAATAATATTCCCCAAATCATCCCCGGAAAAGAAAACCTGAAAAATTTATTCGTATATGATGCAAGTGATGCCAGTTTTTATAAAAAAGGTATGAATATTATTGGAAACGGTTATGAGGAATCACTGACACCGGTTATCAGTAAAATCACCCCTGCCATATTTTATTATCAGAACAAGCCGTTACTGATTGCATTACAGGGAGAAAAAGGCTCAGGCAAGAAATATTTTTGTAAAAAGCTCTTCGATCTGGCCGTACAGAATAAACGTATTTCCAAAAAGAGCAGAAGCTTCACCTTTGATTATCGTTCCATAAATGAAAGCTTTTCCACTCTGCGGCAGCAGTTTCTTGATCGTAATATCTCCATGGTCATCATGGAAATCTACACACCGTTTCAGGAAAGCGAGATTTACCGGTTCTGGAACGATCTCAACAATCTTTGCAGCAACGAAAACAAGCCGTTACCTATCATGATTTTTCTGATTGATAAGAGTGTTGAAAACTTTGCATATTTCTCACAGCTGACACCTTACACAGCGAAGTATCCCAATGTAAAAGAGCGCACAACAAAAGAAATGATTGAGCTTGTGCTGACCTTCCTGCAGGAGGAGGCAGTGAATCTGAACTGCCGCATCAAGGTGACCGGAAATGCGATTGCCTCCTTTCTCAGCGCAGATTATACCTACAATCTCTTTCAGCTTCGCAATGAGATTGTCTATTCCCTATCCAATAATCTGTATTCCAGTGTGATTACCAATCATGAACCAATCGTCATCACACATGAGAACATATCCAAGAATGTCATTCAAAACAAGAGTGCAGATAATTCTTTGGAGGATCATATCCGAATAACCGTTACACAGCTCCTTCCGGAAATCATAGATATCTACCCGGATCAGCCGTGTGAAACACTGGAAAATCTATTACAGACACAGCTCAATGCAAGCATTGTTATAACTGCACAGCTGAAAAACATCATAGAAAAGGCGAAAGAGGATGTCCTGATGACGCGGACAAAGCTTCTGGATTCCTCATCCATAGAGATGCAGTCCAAGGTCTATCAGGCTCTGACACCATTGTTTACGAAAACAAAATTGAAAAATGACCGCCAGATTTTAAGCAAGCTGTATATCCAGATTCAGCATATGCTGGATAATACCTTCGCCTACCAGTTTCAGCTGGAGCATCTGGATTATAAGGAAACAGCATATTCCCAGGAGCTGAGTGACAATGTGATCAGCACAGTGGAAAACAAGTTCAACATCAGTCTTCTGAAGGTATATAAAAGCTATATCCGCAATTTTATCTACTATGCATTAAAATCCATCAGTCAGAATACCATCATGACACTGATTGTCTGTCACGGGGAGCGTCTTGCGGAAAATTATGCTCAGCATCTGAATCAGATTCTGGGAAGCCGCTGTTTCTTCTCCTTTGATTATAATCTCTATTATCAGACGCATGACTTTCATGAGTTTACGGATAAGATATATAAACTGATCAAATATATTGATATAGGAAAAGGCGTACTTATCGTTGGTGACAAGCCGCCGCTTACGACATTGGATAAGTCCATCATCTCCACGTTAAACATTCCCTCCTTCTCCCTGTATCCGGTTTCTCTTCCACTATTATATGAAACCAGTGAAGTGGTTTCACAGAAGACCATGCATCTGTTGGCTCTGCTCAGTGATGTAGTGAACCGAAAGAAAAAAATAAAGGCATTTTTGAATGATAAGAGTCTGACCTCTAAAAATGAGCGTCAAAGCAGCGATATCTTTCAGCGCTTTCAGGCAACCTTCCCTACCATCAATATAGCAAAGTCCAATGAAGCCCTGTACCGCGTACTTCTCAATATTTGCACGGAATGCAATTTGCCGCTTTCCAATAACATCATTATACAGTTCCTGTTTCACGGCACCTGTATGCTGGACCGCTGTGTGAAGAAGCAGAAAATCCGCTATAATCTTTTGGAAAGCTTTATGATGGAGCATACCGAGCTGTTTCACATCATGAAAACGAATTTGTTGAAAATCCGGGATTTTATGACACTTTCCATTTCACAGGAGGAAATCGCCGTTTTGTGTGATGTTATACTCAATTATCAGATGGAGATCAATGTTCAAACAGAGCGAAAATAATGCGATCCCTCTGACATTCAAACATTGAAAATGAACCGGTCTGCCGACCGGTTTTTCTAAGCATGTATCTGATCTCAATCGCTTAGAATCAAAAAGGGATTTCCTGATAACGTATTTGAAATTTTCCATACAATAGAAAACGGTTTTACAGGTAATCCTTTGTATTCAGCCCTCTTGTTCACAGAAATGAAAACAGAATATGCATTGACAACATACACAGTGTATGTTAAATTATAGATACACAATGTATGTATTAAGGAGTGATACAATGCCGCGCAATAAGTATCCGGAGGAGACGGTTCAGAAAATACTGGATGTATCCATGAAGCTGTTTCTGGAAAAAGGATATGAAGAAACAACCATTTTGGATATTGTTGGAGAGCTGGGAGGACTTACCCGCGGTGCTTTCTACCACCATTTCAAATCCAAGGAGGAAGTGCTGGATGCGCTGAGTGACCGTATGTTTCTGGAGCATAATCCATTTGAGGAAGTTCGTAAGGAAAAGGGGCTAAGCGGTCTTGAAAAGCTGAAAAAGATTATCAAGATGCAGGCACAGAATCAGGATCAGCTTGATTTGAACCAGATGTCTGTGCCGCTGCTGAAGAATCCGAAGATTCTTGCGGATTACATGGAAAGCAATTTGCGAATCGTTACACCTTTTTTCGAAGAGCTGTTTCTGGAAGGCATTCAGGACGGCTCCATTCCGGATATCAAATATCCCAAGGCACTGGCCAGCTTATTTGTAATGATAACCAGTGTGTGGTTCATTCCTTCCATTGTCCCCTGTACGCAGGAAGATCTGCTGGAACGCCTGCTGCTCACCAAACACATGCTGGACAGTATGGGAATCTACCTCATTGATGATGAAATTCTTCAGCATGCCCAGACGATTGTCCAAAGCATTCCAACAAAATAAGATTGCATATGCAATTTTATTTTACCACAATACATACATTCTGAATGTATATAAAAAGGAGAATATAAATATGAACACACAAGATCTCGCTGTTTCTGTACACAGGTTAACCAAACGCTATGGTCATACAGAGGTATTAAAGGATGTGAATATGGAAATAGAAAAAGGCTCTATCTATTGTCTGCTTGGTTCCAATGGTGCCGGAAAGACAACGACGATTAAGATACTGACAACACTTGCGGCCTTTGATAGCGGTGAAGTTTCCGTATGCGGTCATTCTGTCACTGCCGAGGGAGAAGCCGTTCGAAAGCTGATCAGTCTTACCGGGCAGTTTGCCAGTGTGGATGAAAAGCTGAGCGGTTATGAAAATCTCGTGATGATCGGAAAGCTGAATCATCTGAAGACGCCAAAGAAAAAGGCAGGAGAGCTGCTTGCATATTTCTCCCTTACAGAAGCCGCTAACCGTATGGTGAGCACCTATTCTGGCGGTATGCGCAGAAAGCTGGACATCGCTATGAGCCTTGCCGGTAATCCGCAGATTATTTTTCTTGATGAGCCGACCACAGGTCTGGATCCACAGAGCCGTCACAGTATGTGGAGCATCATAAAGCAGCTGAATTCAATGGGGATCACTATTTTTCTTACCACGCAGTATCTGGAGGAAGCGGAGCAGCTGGCAGATCATATCGCCATTCTGGATCAGGGAAGGATTCTTACGGAAGGTACTCCTGCGGAATTAAAAAAGCTGCTGCCACAGGGAATCGTCGAATTTGAATTTCCCGACAGCAGTATGCTGGAGGCTGCCATGTCATGTACAGGGGGCTATTCGACGAAGCCGGTGATGACAGAGCATAAGCTGATTATATATACGGACGGCAGTGCCGAAGCATTATCCGAGCTGTTTCATATTTTTTCTTCCGGTAATATCAAAATCCTGAAATTTTATCAAAAGCTGCCGAATCTGGAGGATGTTTTCCTAACACTGGTTCATGAAAGAGAGGATATACAATGAAAACCATACAGACACTAAAGGATGTTTTGACGATGAGTGGAAGATGTCTGCTTCTATCCAAACGAAATCCTGATACAATTTTAACGAGCATCATCGCTCCGATACTCACCATGCTGCTGTTTGCTTATGTAATTGGCGGCGCCATGCAGACGGGTGAAACAAGCTATGTGAATTTCATTGTTCCAGGAATCATTCTGCAATGCCTCGGACAGTGTGCCGCTACCACGGCGATTGCCGTTTGTTCGGATATAAAAAGCGGAATCATGGAGCGCTTCTGCACCATGCCTGTTAAACGCTCTTCCATTTTAAACGGACATGTACGGGAAGCCTTTATCAGAAATATGGTAACTGCCCTGCTGATTCTCCTAGTGGCATTCCTGATTGGCTTTCGACCGGAAGCGGATTTACTTGGTTGGTGTGCCGCATTGCTGATTATTTCTTTGTACATTCTCACCTTATCCTGGATATCCGTATATTTCGGAATGATTGCGAACAGTCCGGAGGGGGCAGGCTCATTCTCAATTCTGGCGATCGCTCTGCCCTGCATCAGCTCCGGCTTCGTACCAATCGACACCATGCCGAAAGCATTGCAGATTTTTGCCGAATACCAGCCGATTACCCCTGTCATTGATTCACTGCGTGCCCTGCTTCTGAATGAGTCATTAAAGACCTGTACACTGCTTTCTGCAATTTTGTGGTGTACGGTGCTGCTTCTGTTATTCTATATTTTATCCGTAAGAGCATTTAAAAAGAAAAGCAATCACTAACAGCTGTCTCATGCAAAACTGAGGAAGGAATTTGTTTGCTTTAGCAGTTCAAAAATTTTTTCGACAAGCACTGAAGCAGGATGAGAGCAGCTATATTCCGTATGCATCCCTTAGAAAGCTTCCCTCCTGCGGTATCTAAGACCTGTAAAATCTGATCCTTTCAATTCATTACTGATTCAGCTTTACACCACAGGCTATTTATAGTAAAGTTTAACTGGAAGAAACAAAGGAAACAGTGTCCTGCAGAGTATACTGTTCCCCCGTTTGTGAATAGGAGGTTGTGTGGATATGTTAGGTATGATCATAGATATCATGAAATTTCTACTGCTGGTTTATATCGCATTGGAGCTGCGGGATATTTCTGCAAAGCTAAGCAATAAATGAGACGTTCTGCCTATCCAGCCGAAACAAACACGGCAACTGTGGCAATCCCGTTCCTTACTACAATTAAAGACCTGTACACTGCTTTCTGCAATTTTGTGGTGTACGGTGCTGCTTCTGTTATTCTATATTTTATCCGTAAGAGCATTTAAAAAGAAAAGCAATCACTAACAGCTGTCTCATGCAAAACTGAGGAAGGAATTTGTTTGCTTTAGCAGTTCAAAAATTTTTCCGACAGGCACTGAAGCAGGATGAGAGCAGCTATATCCGTATGCATCCCTTAAAAAGCTTCCCTCCTGCGGTATCTAAGACCTGTAAAATCTGATCCTTTCAATTCATTACTGATTCAGCTTTACACCACAGGCTATTTATAGTAAAGTTTAACTGGAAAGAAACAAAGGAAACAGTGTCCTGCAGAGTATACTGTTCCCCCGTTTATGAATAGGAGGTTGTGTGGATATGTTAGGTATGATCATAGATATCATGAAATTTCTACTGCTGGTTTATATCGCATTGGAGCTGCGGGATATTTCTGCAAAGCTAAGCAATAAATGAGATGTTCTGTCTATCCAGCCGAAACAAACACGGCAATCGTGGAAATCCCGTTCCTTACTACAGACATTCCTGTTCTCTCTCAGGAAGACAACAGTTTTGCACTGCTTGAATCGCAAAGCAATCACGGTATGATAACAGGGATCGTCATGAACAGGCTTTAAACCGGAAATAGATAATTGAATTGACTGAAAAAAAGAAGAAAGAAAGCTCCTGTGAAAAGGAATTTGTTTCTTCTTTTTGTTTTTTTTTATGCTTGTCTTTCAATGCGGGCAAGAAGCAGGAATACACGATTCCCTTTTACACCTTGCGCTTTAGCGAACCAGCAGCCTTCATACGTATAGCAGATGCCTTACAGCCCGATCATTTACAGCGATGCAAAACCTGCTTCCACTCCTCGCACATTCCCTGTGTGTAGAAATCCACCAGCTTATCCCAATCCTGCGAAAGCTCTTTTGTTTTCATGCCATATCGAAGTGCCGCTGCCAGAACCTCCAGCAGCTCTCTGCTGTATTCCCCCTGCTCCTGCATCAAAGACAACGGCTTGCGGATTCTTTCCTCAGGCTTCAGCTTTCTTTCAACATCCCGAACATTGCGCGCTACGGTATCTTTGATATTTCGATTTTGAAACTTTCGAATCGCCATTTCAGAAAACGCGGTCTGCTCCTGCATGGAAACATTATACACAGTAGTGATACAGCGATTGATTACTTCCGCTATCCGTTTGATTTTCTCAGTTATTTCAATATCATTCGCGGCTTCGGCATAATCCGTATACCCCTTTTCATACCCCAGATAGGCTATGCATGCACTGATACAGTTATACGTATAGATTTTGCGCTCCAGCAAATCGGAAAAATGTGTTTCCTGTACGAAGCCGTATAAGGGAAGCTCATGTCCCAATGCTATGCTGTCGTAGGGAAGATGGTCCAGATTTTCACTGAAGATAGCCAGTGAATCACGCTGTCCAAGCGTTGTACAGAATATGACAGCTTCACTCAAATGTATTCGGGAATCACTGCGCAATACAGCAAGGGGTGAGGATGGCTGTATTCCATTTTCTGCAACAAGGATATCCAAAGAACGCCTATCTCGCTCCTGCAATGCTGCCTGCAAAAAGGGCAGCAATTCCGCAACGTGATCGGCACCGACACAGATAAAAATGCGTTCTGCCTGTGCGATGTTTGTTATCGCACGCTCATCCGTTATCGTATAGGCTGTGTAATTATCCACCTTAAGAGGCTCCCGCTCACTTCCAAAGCGAATCGTATACGAAGGCTCCTTGCGCAGCTGCCGGATCAGGCTCTCATCACGATCTAAAAAAACGGTTTCTTCCTTTGACAGATACAGCAGACGGTTTAAATAGCCCCGCCCGCTTAATCCGGCACCGATGATAACATTTTTACTCATGTCCCTTGACCATCCCTTCCTTACATATCCTTTCCACAGCCTTCAGCACCTCCCGGTACAGTGGCTCCTGCTCGTTCAGTTCACATACGGTCTGTAATACATAGGGTATCCCGTGCTCTCTTCGCATTGCTTTCAGCTTCCTTGCGGACGCATCACTTTCCTCATCAAAGAACAGCGCCTTTGCGATGGTTTCAATTATCACTCGGGGATAAACCCCATGGTTCAATGCCATTCTTGCCGGTGCAATCAGCCGATCCTGTGCTCCCAGCTTGCGAAGCGGATCCTTTCCATGCCGTATGACACGGTCGACAATCGTCCAGTCTGTATATTTTGCTCTTGCCTTTTCCGCAAAGGCCTTCTGCTGCTGCGGATCGACATGCAGCTCCGCCACCAGTGTTTGGTTGATTTCCTCATATACCTCATCCAGCAAGGCGGAAACCTCCGGGCTGTTTGCGGCCTCTGCCAGCAGCTCATAGCCTGCCAGATAGCCATGATAGGCGATGACAGCGTTGCTTGTATTATTGGTATACATTTTCTGGGTTAAAAAATCACCGAAGTTCTGCATCAGCTCCGCATCCTGAATCGGTGGAAGCTCCCCCTTGAAATGCTCGGCACTGATGGGAAGATACCAGTAATTCTGTACCCATACACCTGTTGCATCCTGCATTGCAAGTTCATCACTGGGCTGGGTCGCAGAGCGCATGATAACTGCCTCGTTCACACCGACAAACTGATCAAACATCGTTTTCTCCTGTTCCTCCATCTCTGCCGTAATCCCTTCATACAGAAACGCTCCCGCATGTCTCCAGTTCTCGCACGTCACGAAGTTAAACGGCTTTTTCGGTATGCCGTTTTCCTTATATATTCTTCCGATTTTCTCACCCAGTGACTTCAGGTTTGCACCACCTACGGAAACAAAGGCGATATCCGCTTCCACAAGGGCAGCACCAATGCGTTTTTCATCCTCCAGCTGTACCGCCTGAAAGCCTGTAACATCACTATCCAATGAAGAATCTCCCAGAATATACACATGGTATTTCTGATCCTTATTCAAACGATCCACCAGCTGTTGATCGATATCCACAAACGTGATATCCGCCTTACTGAGATACAGCAGCTGCCCGATAAATCCACGGGCGATTTTCCCCGCACCAAATACAATAGCCTTCATCTGTTATCCTCCTCGTATAATTTTCTGCTTTCCTGCATACGCTGATTCCCTCACTTCCTGCATAGAGAACAGTCGTAGATTGTTGGTATGATTCTAAAAGAACCCCCGCCAATAGCAGTTGTGCGGCGGGGGTTGAATTAACACGCGTTTGCGATATCGGTAAATATCCTTGCCCGACGTGTCAGCTCCTCGAAATTTCCTTCAGCGATAACCTTTCGATCGATAAAGCGGCCGCTGATGCCTGCTGCACAGTATCCGGCGTTCAGATACTCCTTGAAGTTCTCCTCATTTACACCGGCTGCCGCAAGGAATTTCACATGATTGATCGGCCCTTTGATATCCTTCAGATAGGACAGTCCCAGCCATCCTGCAGGGAATATTTTCACGATATCCGCTCCGGCATTGTGTGCCTGCAAAATTTCTGTTGAGGTCATTGCTCCGGGTATAGAAATCAGACCGGCTTCTTTCGTTGCACGAATCACCTCCGTATTCACATCCGGTGACAGGCAGAATTCTCCCCCTGCCTTCTTTGTGGCAAGCACATGCTTTACACAGGTTACTGTGCCGCTTCCCACCTTCATCTGTGGAAAATGCTCTTTGATTGTCCTTATTGCACCGCATGTCTTCTCTACCGCATCGGGGTCTGCCTGATCAAAGGTAACCTCCACTACACGTATACCGCCATCATACAGCGCTCTGATTGTTTTGATCAGCTCATTATCATACAAGCCGCGGCAGATAACGACCACCTTGTGCTTTGCGATAAATTCTACAATTTCATTCATCCTGTTACCTCCGGTATACGACCTGACTGCTTCTGATACGCATCGGTATACCGTTTCCTTTCTATAAATATTTTGCGATATCCTCTTCCGGTTCTGTAACAATGACACGCAGGAACACGTTGATTCCCTTGTTTAACAGATTGCGGAAGGCTTCCTTTTCCTCTTCACTGACAGATATGTTTTTGAACATCGGCTTTCTTCCGGCCTTCGCGCCGATTCCTCCGACATTGATGCTCTTCAGACGGACACCGGCATCGCTCAGCTCATCCAACACCACCGGTGTCTTTACAAGAATGATGATTTTCTCATGCTTTCCATCTTCATTCAAGTATCCGATTGCATCCTTGACACTTAACACCTTTAAACTGATTTTGCCGGGAACACTGGATTTCATAACCATCTGCAGAAAGGAATCCTTTGCGACGCCATCATCGATGATCAGTACCTCATTCGCCTCGGTATACTGAATCCATTGTGTCATGACCTGACCGTGAATCAGACGGTCATCAATTCTTGTCCAAACGATATGTTTCATATAAGGTTTCTCCTATCATTTTGTTACTCCAAAATACTCCATCAGATGCTCAACGGCGGCATGTGACATGGTATTGACTGCCTCCACACTGACGGCGGCTGTATGCGGGCTGCATACCACATTGTTCAAACCGATAAATTCCGGATTCATATGTGGTTCCCCATCAAAGACATCCGTTCCGTACCCATAGATACGTTTTTGCCGCAATGCCTGAACCATGGCCGTTTCATCGATGAGAGAAGCTCTTGCGGTATTGATGAGGACAGCCTCGGGCTTCATCAGCTCCAGCTCCTGCTGAGTGATGAAATGTGTTCCATCCGCGTTGCCGGGAACATGCAGTGTAATGATGTCCGCCTGTTTGAAAATCTCCTGTGGGGAAAGCAGACAGATTCCCTCTTTTTCGCAGTATTCTTCATCTGCGAATATATCGTACCCTAATATCTTACATTCAAATCCCTTGAGACGTTTTACAACCTGACGGCCGATTGCGCCCAGACCGAATACTCCGACTGTCTTATGGCATAAATCCATACCGGTTTCCTTTTTCCATATCCCCTTTTGCAAGGAGGAATGCACATTGCATACATGGCGCAGGGTCGCCAGCATGAGGGCAATCGTATAATCTGCCACCGCCTCCGTATTACAGTTTTTCGTCACCGTGACAGCAATGCCTCTTTTTTCAGCCTCCGCGGTATCAATGTTGTCAATTCCCACACCGTATCTGGATATAATTTTCAGTTTGTCAGCCTTATCCAGCACCCGTTTACTGACAATATCAGAGCCAAGTATAATCGCATCCACGCCGGGAACCTCGTTCATCATTTCTTCCTCGCTCATAATATGATGATAGCGGTTATCAAGCAGCTCCCAGCCTAGATCCAGCATCCGCTTCCGCGGAGCCTCATCAAATTTTCCAAAGCTGTTGGATGTAATCAGAACCTTCATATACTGCACCTGCCTAAACGATTCCCAGCAGTCCACCGATGATTCCGATGGCAAACAGAATGAGCAGAACCTTGTTTACACTAACTTTTTTATTCATCAGATAAAACGTCAGCATGACCATGCCAAAGGGAAGCAGATTGTTTACAACCTTATCCAGAATATCGGTCTGTACCGCCAGCTTGTTGTCACCCAGAGCAATCTCTGCAGTTGAAGTCAGCTTTACAGTCGTGGCGGCAAGTGCACCGATGGTGATGGAGCCCATAGCGGTTACCATTGTCATGATTTTCTCCATCTTCCCGCCGCTGAAGAATTCACCGACGAAATCGCGCCCCTTGTCATATGCCTTGCGGTACAGCGTATAGCTGATACCGAAGTTCAGTGCCAGCGTCACAAAGAAATAGAAGATCGGTCCCAGAAGATTTCCTTCCTGCCCGATGGAGATTGCGATGGAGCCGATGATCGGAATCAGTGTTCCCTGCCGCAGGGTATCTCCGATTCCCGCAAGCGGTCCCATCAGAGAAGTCTTGACCGCACTGATCGCAAGTCCGTCGATCTCCGCACCACAGGCCTTTTCTTCCTCCATGGCAATCGTAAGACCAAGAATTACCGGCCCTACCAGCGCAAATTCCGAGTTATAAAATTCCATATGACGCTGACATGCTTCTGCACGTTCCTCAGGGTCTGTGTATAATTTCGCGATAACATTCTTCATACCGGAGAAAAATCCGGGTGCCTGCAATCGTTCATAGCTGCAGCAGGCCTGTGCAAACACCTCAAACATGAAATAGGATGTATTCAGATCCTTTATTGTCAGCTTTCTTTCCGTCACCTGTTCACTCATTCCTCATTCCCTGCCTTTCCGAATTTCAATTCACCATAGAAGTAAGCAGCGATTGCCGCAAAAATTGATACCACCAGCATACTCAGTCCGGAGTATGTTTCCAGGAAGAATCCGAGTGTAAAGAAAATCAGGATTCCGTTTCTTGTATTCAGCATACGGATGATCATGGCAATACCGATGGCAGGAAGAATCCCGCCGATCACACTCAGAATATGAAGCGGCTTTCCTGCCAGCATGTCCAGCAGTCCCTGCGTAGCCGGTGCACCGAAGTAAACCAGCAGCGCACATGGAATCATGGTTACTGCATATCCGAACAGCTGCGTCGGTACCAGCTGCCAGAATGCCATTTTTTTAATATCCCCGGTAACTGCATATTTGTCCATCTGGTGCACAAAATAGATGTTTACAGTTTGACGAAGCGTCCATACCATCGTTCCCATAACTCCGAGCGGAACCGCAATCGACATAGCGACCTGCGGTGTGGCATTGGCGCTCAGAGCAAGGGCTGTCCCCACAACACCGCCGATTCCGGGATCCGTTGGCAGCGTACCTCCCGCATTTACAAAGCCCAGATACAGGGTATTGATCGTAGCCCCCATGATACAGCCTTCCACCGGCTTTCCAAGGATCAATCCGACAATCGTTCCCGCACAGATCGGCTGGCGTATGGAAACACTGCCCAGCCCGGTCAGCCAGGGAACCCCGTTGTTTGTTAAATAGTAAAGCGTACCAATCAGAATGGCCTGAATAATTGAAATCTGCATAACTTATCTCCTTTCAGCAATCTGCTTATAACTGAAACTGATTTCTCAGATCCAGAATACTGTTCCCACCAACTTCTAATGCGTGCTGCTTCAGCTCCTCCAGCTTCATAAAGGTCTTGCTCGTAGCCACCTCCAGAAGAATCGGAAGATTCACCCCGGTGATACACTCACAGTGAACGCTATCCTGCAGCTCGTGCATCGCCCTTGCTGCCGCATTGGACGGACTACCTCCGAATAAATCCGTCAGAATCAGAACACCGTCTCCCTGTGAGCACTCAGACAATCTGATTATCGCCTCCTTAATCGTGTCCTTCAGATTATCAACACTGTCTCCGTGATATAAACCATGACTTTCAATCAGCGCTGCTTCTCCCATAATCAGTGCCGCACTTGACAACAGCGCCTGTGCCAGATCGCCATGTGTCACCAATAACACTGCAACCATATTTCTACCTCCTCATTTCACCAGCTGCCGGTTGTTCGACAGTCGTTCTCAACTTCGAGTGTATTGTATCACGCTGTTTTCGCCACACAAAATCGTTGCTTTTTTTACACAGTAAACAAATTGTGTAAAGCGATATTTCATGTATATATCAGCGGTTTCTTTTTATTTTTACAGAAAAAGTAACCGCTTTTCTTCCTATCCATACATATGTGCGTAAGTTTTTGCACAATCATGATGAATTAAAAATACATTCTGAACAGCAGTGTGTAAGCGACTCGCCCATTTTACACCAAATACCGGATATTTTTGTTATAATGTCAAAAAGGAGGTTAGGCTATATGGACAAGAAAAAAGAAGAGGTGTATCAGCATCTCATCCGTCATACAGCAAAGCAGCTGCAGCAGCGCGGAAGTCTGGGAAGGGATGCTTTGAATATCAGTCTTGATCTGCAAATGGACCGCTCCAATGTATCGAGACTTTTAAACCAGCTGCATCATGAGGGAAGACTGATCAAGACGCAGGGACGTCCGACTCTGTTTTTTGCCAGAACACCATTGGAAAATGAGCATCCGGATGTACATATCCCCAGTGTCATTCCAAAGGGGAAGAGCATTCAAAGCTACCTGAAGGAGGAGCAGGAGCTAAAAAACGAACAGACACAGGCGGATGTTTTCCGTCAGTATCTCGCAAACCGCAATACCAGCAGTATGTTTGAGCCGATTCAACGGGCGAAATCCGCTTTGCTGTATCCGCCGCAGGGGTTGAATATTCTGTTATACGGGGATCCATGTGTCGGAAAGCTTAACTTTGCGAAAACGATGTTTGAATTTTGCCTGCAAAGGAAAATCTTTACTCATGGATCACGGATCGTTGTCTTTGACTGTCTGAATTATGCCGATCAGGAGCCGGAGGAAATACTCAGTAAGCTGTATGGCTATTATGATGGCAGCCATTTGAAAAAGGGGCTGCTGGAAGCAAGCAGAAACGGTATGCTCATTCTGAATCACATGGATCGTCTTTCCTTTTCCGCCCTGACCAGCCTGTACAACAGTATGATCAGCCAATCCTATACGCCGCTGCATCTTCCTTCCAAGGAATATCCGATTCGCTCCCTGATAGTGGGTATCTCCAACACGGAAAACATGATACTGAATCCGGACATACGCCGCTGCTTCCCTATGCAGATACATATCCCCTGTCTGCGGGAGAAATCCATTCAGGAAATGCTTGTTCTGACGATGCAGTATTTCCAGCAGGAGGCTGCACATATCAATAAAACCATACGGATATCAAAGGGCGCACTGAGCTGTTTTGTTATGTCGGACTATTCCGGGAACCTGCCTCATCTGCATGCGGAAATCAAGCAGGCCTGTGCACACGCCTTTCGCAGCTATCTGGAGCAGGAGGCTCTGTTTGTCAGTATTGATTATGATGATATTTCCACACAGGTATTAACGGATATTTATGACGTGAATGAACGCATGAGTGAACTGGATAACATTCTGAATCTGTTTGCCGGCGAATATCTGTTTTTCTCAGCGCTGAAACAGAATCAGGAGCTGGAGCTGCTGTATGATCTCAATGACGGTACCAGCAAAAAGGACAGCTATCTGGACAGCATTGATGATAAGCTGATCAATCTGTGTATACAGGATATCAATGCGGCAATCGGTATCCACCTGAATACGATTCGCTCCGTAATGCTGAAGCAGGTTTATGATCTTTTGTATCCGATTCTGCAAAACAATCCGATTTGTAAGAATGAAAATCTGCTGTACGGTTTACTTCTTCATGTATCCAATTCCATCAGCCGCATACGCAGTGGTAATCAGGAGCTTGGCTTTCGCCGGGCTGAGTACCGTATCGCCAAGCAGGAGGATTATGACTGTGCGCAAAGCATTGTTTCACACATTCATGCACATCAGGAGCTGCAGCTTCCTGCCGAGGAAACGGATTATATCGCCACCTATCTGTATCTTTCCTCACAATGGATCGACAGCAATTATATTCAGCTGCTGATTATCAGTGTGGATAACGATACAGCAAAGGAGTATGCCGATTATTTGAACAGCCTGTCCTTCAAAACTGAAATTCACTACCTTCGTCTGCATTCACAGACCTCCCATGAAAAGAATTGCAGGCTGATTGCCGATACGATGCATTCCATCAATCGCGGGAAGGGTGTTGTGATTGCCACAGACAGCAGTACAGTCACAGCAAGTGAAGCCATGCTGAAAAAACTGAGTGATGCTGCGTTTACCATTGTAAGTGATATATCGGTAAAAACACTGATGGCGATTGTGGAAAAGATGGAATCACTCGGTTCCACCTTAAGTTCCATCCAATATTTCCGACAGGAAAACACAAGGGATGCGGCAAGTGTAAGCGAAACGGAAACACATGCACAGGAGCTGCTGAATGATATCACAAACAAGGTACTGTCTGAGTCACTGGTATTTCTGAATCCGCATAAGGTCTGTCAGTCTCTGTTTAATGTATTGATCAATATTCTGCATGATTTGAATATTTCCTATACAGATGATTTGTTGATTAAATTCATATTCCACAGTGGATTTATGATCGAGCGATGCATACGAAAAGAGCCCCTGTCCTATCCAAAGGCCAGAGGCATCATCAATCAGTATGATCAGATGTATTATATCATGGAGAAAAATTTTGAAATTATCTCTGAAATTTTCAACGTGACGATCCCTTCTTCCGAAATGGCGATGATTATGGAGATATTCCTGCCATATATGTAGGATGTGTTCGCTTACTTTCTAGCGTTCCGTCATGAAAGCAAACAAGGTCAAACGAAAGGTGAACCTAAAAGCAGCGGGAAGAAGCACGATGTAGGGGTTGCACCTCACTGCTGCTTTATCCTAAGGACGTATGTGATGTGATGAAATGTAGGAACATAAGGCTGCCTCCTTTTCGAAAGGCTATACAAATGAATCCCCTTATAGGTCTTCATTTCCATCAACAGCTTTTCTGATATCGCCAAACACTCGTTCGAGCGAATATCGTTCCTCACTTGTTTCCGCAATACGATCAGCCTCATCCAGCTTGGTCTCTCCAACATCTGTAAGACTTGCATACCGTTCCAGACTCATAACCACCATTGTACTATAGCCGTTCTTTGTAAGGTAAACGGGTTCCCCACCATTTACGATCTCTTCAATTTCAGAGAATTTATTTCTCAAATCAGAAACAGGACGAATTTGTATCATATCAATCTACTCCTCTCCATTTTGTTATCATAACTTTATCACAATAACAATATAAAAAGTTATTTCTGTATGGTATCATCCACCAGCGTAACGCAGTTCGTATGCAGCCATAATAGAGATGCCGGAGTAGAGGTTGCTATTCTCTGACTCATAAATGCCTGATAGGCTGCTTCCTTTCGATCCCCGCAAACCAGCATAATAATCTGCCCTGATGTAAAGATTCCCTGCAGTCCTATCGTCAAACCTCCCTTTGGCTCATAGCCCTTTACCATATCGTGTGTTTTTGTTTTCTCATCCAGCTCTGCATAATGTGCGTTCAGTGTAAGGAAATCCGCAGGCTCATTCAATCCGAGATGTCCATTCATTCCCAGTCCGAGAATCATGACATCAATAGGATGCTCTGATAAAAACACATCCATCCTATCCAGCTCCTGCCTGATATCTGCCGCATCGGACACAAATTCAACGACCGCCTTTGGCTGCATATACAGCTGATCCAGCAGATGCTCCCTGATAAAGGTGGTACACGTACAGGCTGCCTGCGGCTCTACTCCATACCATTCATCCAGCTTCACGAATGTGATTTCGGACAGGTCGATTCGTTCCCTGTTCACTGCTTCACATACCAGCTCATACATCCGCGCCGGAGAGCTTCCGGTCGCAAGGCAGATAACTGCATCCGGCTTCTTACGCAGTGTATCCAGCAGCAAATCCGCAGCCTCTTTTGACATTGCTTCATAATTCTCTGTATGTATCAGTTTCATAATTACCTCCTATTTTTGAAAAAAGCTATCCGAAATTCTTATGTGGATAGCTTTATTTTATCATATTTTAAACAAGTCCGATCCATGCGCCCAGAATGGAAAGCACGATAATGGATACAATCAGAACGATTGGATTCGCCTGTTTCTTTTTCAGCAGCCAGAACAGCAGCAGGGTAACACACATTGGCAAAAAGTTCGGGAAGATTCGATCGAAGAACTCAGCCTGTACCGCAACCTCGATACCACCGTCTACCTTAATGACAGGCAGCAGGTTAATCGTAACATAGGAAGCAATCAGCGCACCGATTACCGTGATACCCAGAATTGTTGCGGAATTGGCAATCATATCAGAGTTCTCTGTGATGATATCAATGGAACGTGTTCCAAGGGTGTAGCCAAGACGGGTCCAGACGATACGCAGAATCCAGATAACCACATAGGTCGCAAAGAAAATAATCGGTCCCAGAACGGATCCCTGTGATGCAAAGGAACAGGAGATACCTGCGACAATCGGCAGAATGGTGAACCAGAAGATTGCATCACCGATACCGGCAATCGGTCCAAACAGGGCCAGCTTCAGACCCTTGATTGCATCACGGGTTCCTCCACCTTCCTCCAAGGACATCATCAAGCCCATCAGAAAGCCGACAAGGTTTGGATGTGTATTGATAAATTCCAGATTATCTGTCATTGCGGCAGACAGCTTTTCCTTGTCATCTCCGTATACCTTTTCCAGAGCAGGCAGCATTGCCCATGTAAAGCCACAGGCCTGCATACGTTCATAGTTGAAGGATGCCTGCAGGAAGGAAGAACGTATACCAAGCATTGTAATATCATGTTTTGTTAATTTTTTAGATGCCGACATTCGTGTCACCTCCAGTTATCCCTGCGTTTTTCACAGCTTCTTCGATTTCGTCTTTTCTCTGCTTCACACCGAAGAAGTCAATCAGTGCAAATACGGTACCAAGCAGCGCTACCGGCAGCAGGTTCGGCATTTCACAGAAGCATGCCATCAGGAAGCCTGCAATAAAGTAAGGTGTGTATTTTACCTTCATCATAACACGCAGAAGCATAGCAAATCCGACTGCCGGAAGAATACCGCCGGCAACCTCAAGTCCGTGTGTGATAACGGCAGGCAGTGCGTTTACAAAGTCAGCCATCGGCTGCTGTGCAACATAGGTACACAGGAATGCCAGTGCTCCATAGGTCAGTGAGATAATGGTCATGGTTGTGAAGTTGATGCGGCGGATTCCCTTTACATCAGCCTCTGCAGCACACTTGTCGGCTTTTCCCATAAAGAATGAGAAAGCGGAATAATAGAACAGAATGACATACTGTCCCAGGAAAGAGAATGGCAGACAAAGACCCAGAGCAGCTTTTGGATCACAGCCGGTTGTATACGCCAGTACTGTCCCCATCAGACCTGCGAATACAGGGTTTGGCGGCTGCGTACCACCGGCCGGTGTCAGCCCTGCGAATGCAAGCTCAATCAATGCACCAACCTTCAGCCCCAAGGTAATATCACCCAAAATCAGTCCCGTCAGTGTCGATACGATCAGCGGACGGAAGATAAAGAACGCTTCGAGGAAGAAATCAAGACCGACGATAATCGTCATAATGGTCAGTAGGATTCCCTGTAAAAGTGTAATCTCCATATTACTTTCATCTCCTTTTCAGTTTTTGTTATTCAATAGCGGATTTCGGATCTCCCGGTACATCCTGTGCATACACATTGATGCCCTTTGATACCAGATACTTCAAATCATCCATGTCTTCATCATCGACATAGACCTTCTTAGTCATAGCGCGTTTCCCTTCGGAGAAATGCATGTTTCCCACATTTACCTCCTTCAGAGCAACACCGGCCTCCACCAGACGGCGGACATCCTTCGGCGTACGGCATACGATAAAGATTTTCTGTTCCGGTGCTGCCCTGCCAATGATGGCAGCCGTTTTTTCAATCGTAAAGAAACGGATTCCCACACCGGATGATTTTGCTGTGACACTCATCAGTGACTGCTGGATTCTGTCCTCTGCAGCAGTGTCGTCCGCCACAACAATCAGATTGGCTCCCAGCGTCTTTGTCCATGTGACCCCAACTTGTCCATGTACCAGACGGTTGTCAATTCTTGTTAATAGAATATTCGGCATATATTCCACCTCCATTCACTTTTATAATCAGCAAGAAACGTGCCAACTTTCTGTCGCGGCACGTTTCGCTTGATTTATTTAGGGTTTTTGAAGTAATTCAATACATAAAGTGCTTCCGGCGCCGGAAGTTCGACACTATATCTCATTTCCACGCCACTAAAGGCATCCTTGACCTTGTCAACACGATCCTTTTTACCTTCTACTGCCTTTTCCATACCCTCCACATGCTCAATTCCCTGTTTCAGGATCAGGCGTTCGATCAGACAGCTGATATGTACATACAGACCCACCTTACGGGTGGCATCCAGCTCCTCGTTCAGATCCTCCTCCAGATTTTCCACAATTTCCTCCACATCGTCGATAATCTTTTCTCCGTTCAGAATAGTCAGATGATTCACGATATTGGACAGGGTGAAATTCTTTGTGATATTCTGATTGAACGCCTCCAGATCGACAGCTCCCAGATACCGCTGCATCAGCTGTTCCAGAACGCCGATTTCATCGTTCATCATAACACTTTCAATCGCCATAAACGGAATGCCGCTCACCTTGGGATCCAGCGTTCCGACAATCAGCTCCACCTGATACCGGTTGAAGATGGAATCACGGTTCCCGTTTTCCACCAGCTGCTGATAATTATAAGGGATGATTTCCAGATCGATTTTGCGTGGCAGGGAGCCCTCCAGCAGCTCACTGATTTTTTTCGCTGCCCCAAAGCCGGTGGCACAGATGGAAAGGATGGCAGATTTCTTTTTTCTGCTTTTCAGATAGTGTGTGGAAAGCTGATGGTTCTCCTTCACCAGCTGCAAAATTTCCTCCACTCGTTTTCCCTGCATGATGTAGTTGCCGACCTCCAATGCCATAGCGGTAGATACATTGTTGATCAGCGCAATATTATAATCGGACATCGGCTTGATTCTTGTATAGATTTCCTCCAGACTACCCATATCCACCAGAAAAATCAGTTCGTGTATGGTTCCCTTGCGCTTCAGATAATCATCTGCCAGCTGCGCCACCTTATCGATGGTGATATTGATTTCCATGTCGATACCGTCAAACACATACTGCCCCAGCATACGGTTCGCTGTATCCGCAATACTGCTTGCGGTGGAGTAGCCATGGCATAGAATAACACCGACACAGGAGCTGACCTCTTCATTCTGATAGCCCGCAAATGCGATGGCGATGATCACCAGCAGCAGCTCATCAAGCTCCAAATCCAGATTCAGACGCACATTCTCCACAATTTCCTCTGCTATATGGAAGATTCTCGGCATTCGCTCCTGAACCTCCTCCACCAGCGCTTTTACCGTTTTCTGATGCGCACTGATCCAAACATTGGCATCGGTTGCACATTTTGAATATTCAACAAGAATGCGGGAATAGATTTTGATTTCATTATTCGGTATGTTGATGGAGTATTTATTCATGACAATGGAATAGATTTTATCCAGCAGCTTCAACAGGTATGCCTCACTCGTATTTTTCTGATAGCGGTTATGAAACATGACATAATCAATATAGCTTTGTATGAGAATTCCGGTTTTTTCCATATACGCAGGAAAGGCATTTGTCGAGGTTTGATATCCCTCATACTGCGTGACCAGCTGACTGTACAGATGCAGCAGCGGGGACGCCTGATTCAGCGAGCCCTTGAGCCGCTCGATTGGTATCATAGCCTCCTGCATGCCATGGGTGGAGGATTTCAGCTGCACGGAGGTCAGGGATGGAAAGATATAATCCGGCAAATCAGCCACCTGTATTTTCAGCTTCGGCTCTCCCTGATGGACGAGGAAGGAATTTGCACAGGCTGCCTTGATGGCATTTTTCAATGCCCCGACATTGCCGATAAACTCAAAATCCATCAGACTCTGATAGGCGAGATTGCTGATGAGGATTTCTTTACCAAGGCGTTTGCTCTCCTTTGTGAAAATCGTGTAGATCAGCTCCCGCTTTTCAATCAGCGGACGATCCTTCAATGCCGGAACAGTAATCGTTATTGGAATTCTTCGCAGCAGGGTCTTTAACAGAACATTCTGCGGGTCCTCCGTTGTTGCGAAAACCAGTCGGCATTTGGAATAATACCAGTTTTCATTATCCCCGACCTTGTGATACATACCCTTGTCCATAAAGAAAAACAGCTTTTCCTGACATTCCGCCTTCAAACAGTGCACCTCATCCAGAAACAGCAATCCGCCGTCTGCCAGTGAAATCAGCCCGGGGTTATCCTCATCCGCTCCGGTATAGGCTCCCTTTACATTTCCGAACAGATTGGTTGTCAGCAGCTCTGGATTATTTGCATACTCCGAGCAGTTTACCGCCACAAATTTCTTGTTCTTTCCAATAATATTCTGATTCACCGCATATTCATACATCATGGAGGCAATCATGCTTTTCCCCGTACCGGTCGGTCCGTTGATCAGAATCGGCAGTCCTCCGGGATAGGATACTGCCGCCTTGCAATGCTCCACCACACTGGATAGAGAATTGTTACAGCCGATCAGCTGTTCAAAATCCTGTGCATCTCCCACCAGCTCCTGCGCAAGCTGTTCAAATGAATCAAAGGTGCATTTGGTCACAACACCGCTCCATTTGTTTTCCACAGCCTCACGTACAAAAAAGTATACCGGGCGGGAATTGATTTTGATTACATCCCCTGTCTTTACCCTTTCATTCAAATACTGGGATACCGTATTGCGACTGATATGCAGTGCATCAGCAATACTGACTGCTGTAAATCGCGTGTGCTCCTCTATGGCATATTCCTCACAGCGTTTTTTCAATTCTTCAAATACGATTTCCTTCATTGCGTTGCGCCTGCCTTTCCATTCTCAACATACATGTATACAAAAGCGAAGACCATTTACCTTCTCCGCTTCATTGTCTCGTAATCAAGCTCACTGAATTTCTCAACAGCCGATCCGGGAACATCCTGATAGAATACCTCTGTCCCCTGTGAAATCATATAGTTTATGTCCTCAATATCCAGCTGTGTAAGATATACCTTTCGGTTAAATGCGACTCTCCCCTTTTCATAATGCATATTGCCGACATTGACACGCTTCAATTCAATTCCCGCTTCCACCAGCAGACGCGCCTCATGCGGTGACTGTACGACAACGAACAGCTTTTGATGACTTGTGTTGTCATTGTATGCACGGATGAAGTCATGTACTGTATAAAAGCGGATCTGACGGCTTGCGGCAGAGGCAACACTCTGCATCAGCTTCTGTGCAAAGCTGCTGGCGGCAGTCAGGTTATCCACAACAACAATCGTGTCAATATTTAAGGTACTTCCCCATGTAAGACCAACCTGTCCATGGACAAGCCGGTTGTCAATTCTAGTCAATTCAATTCTTGCTTTCATATGAACCACCTCATTTCTTTCATTTTAACCCATTTTCCAAAGAAATGATATCCTAAAAAAAATTATAATACAAGCACAGGTACATGCTGTAAATCCATAACAGCTACAAAAGACTGCTTTTTCATCAGATTCGGAATATGCCTCCTGCTTACAAAATCGAATATGCGCATAGTATAACCGTTTTACCATATCAGAAAGAGGAATTCACCTTCCAGAATGATAATATCTATATCGGAATGCCCTGTGATCTGAATCATGAACTGAACAGTATGTAAATTTTTCTATGCTGATATCGAAAAGCTGTACAGGCTCGCTACCACTCGCAAGCTAAAAAAAGACATACTGTTTTACACAATATGCCTTTCTGTTTCCTTATGGATGCAGCTGACCGTACAGCTGACAATAAGTTTCCGCACTCTTTGCCCAGCTGACATCTGTATTCATCGCATTGCGGACAAGAATCTTCCAGTCCTCCTTACGATTATAATAGACATCAATGGCATTGTACATCACCTGAAGCATTTCATCAGAGTTGTAATTCGCGAAGCTGAAGCCGTTACCTGTTTTCTCAAATTCGTTATACGGTGTTACCGTATCCTTCAGACCTCCGGTTTCACGTACCAGCGGCAGTGTACCGTAGCGCATGGATATCAGCTGTGAGATTCCACACGGTTCAAACAGAGATGGCATCAGGAACAGATCACATGCACCATAGATGCGGTGTGCCAGAGAATCATTGTATCCCTTGTAGAATGCAATTTTCCCTTTGTTTCCTGCTTCCAGCTGCGCCATCTTTTCCTCAATGCTTGCCTCTCCGCTTCCTAAAACAGCAAGCTGAATCGGCATAGCACAGATTTCAGAGAGCTTTTCCATCATCAGATAGAAGCCCTTCTGCCAGGTAAGACGGGAAACAACACCGATCAGCAGTACATTCTGATCCACATTCAGACCGAGCTCCTTCTGCAGTGCTTCCTTATTCAAGCCCTTGGCTTTCTTTACATTTACCTTGTTGTAGTGATATGGAATTTCCGGATCATTCTTCGGATCCCAGTATTCAATATCAATACCGTTTGTGATTCCCCACAGGTCATATTTACGGATATTCAGCACCATTTCCAGATGCTCGCCGTACTGCGGCGTCAGAATCTCCTGAGAATATGTAGGGGAAACTGTTGTCACCTTGTCCGCATACAGAATACCGGACTTCATGAAACTGATTCCACCGTCGTAGCGTACATTTCCGTTGTCATAAATTCGATAATCCAGTCCCAGACAGCTGTCCAGCATTTCCACACCGAAGTTCCCCTGATAAGCCAGATTGTGAATCGTATAAACAAAGCGGATATTGCGATAGCGTTCATCAAAGCTGTGACCTTCCTTGCACATAGCAGGAATCATACCGGTATGCCAGTCATGACAGTGCATGATTTCCGGGAAGTAGTTCAGCTGATTGCACATTTCAATGACAGCCTTCTGGAAATAAGCAAAGCGTTCCCCGTCATCAATATGTCCATACATTTCTTCACGCTCAAAGTATCCCTTGTGCTCAACAAAATAGAATTTTACATCCTTGCGCATGGTTGACCAGATATTTACCGGTACCTCATGATACGCAATACTCACGGAAAACTGAGCCTCCAGCGTAAATTCATGGTGAAATTTCTGAGCAATTTTCAGGTACAGCGGCATGATAACACGCACCTCATGACCCTTTTTAGCCAGCTCATTCGGCAGGGAGCCGATTACATCTGCCAGTCCTCCGCTTTTAATAAAGGGAAGACCCTCGGCAGCAACCATCAATATTCTTGCCATTAAATTTTATCATTCCTTTTCACGTACAGCGGAGTGTCGGCAAGGCCCAGCAGTTCTTTTTTACGGACGATTCTTGCTTTCTTATCCACTACTACATTTTCAATATGCACATCTTCACCGATCATGGCACCCGGAAGGATCACACAGTTTTTCACAACTGCCCCCTTCTTGATAATCGCACCACGTCCGATAACACTGTTTTCAATATCACCCTCTACCAGACATCCGTTGGAAACCATACTGTTTTTCACACTGACACCTGAATAGTACTGTGTAGGACAGGAATCGTTGGTTCTTGTATAAACCGACCAGTCTGTATGGAACAGATCCATCGCCTTATCATAGTCCAGCAGATCCATATTGGCATTGTAGTAGCTCTTGAAGTCATTGATACATGCCACAAAGCCACGATGTGCAACACCACGGATATCCAGCTCCGCACACTCATCGTTTACGATATCACGGAACCAGTACAGGGAAGAGATATTCGCTGCCTTCTTAACCAGATCCATGAACAGCTCCTTGCTCAGGATATAGGTTTCCAGAGAAATCGTTCTGGATTTAGAGTTTCCGCGATTCTTCTCCAGAGACAGAACACCCTTCTGCTTGTTCAGATTCACAACATCACAGTTCACAAAGGATTCCTTTGCATTATCCACATTCTGATACAGCATAGTGATATCCGCACCGCTTTCGATATGCGTATCCAGCAGCGCACTGAAGTCCTGACGGAAAACAAAGTGACTCGGTGTCAGAACAACGTAAGGATAATTGGCATCCTCGATTGCCTGCATGTTGTACATATAAGAATTGATATCATTGCTGTAGAAATCATTTTCATCCATGCTTTTTGCCGGCAGGATGTGCAGCTTTCCACGCTTGGAGTTAATGTTGTAATGACGTCCGGTTCCCAGATGCTCCAACAGAGATCTCGGATTTGTTTTTACAAACACCTTGATATGATTTACACCGGAATTACTCAGATTAGAAATTGGAAAGTCGACCAGACGATATCTTCCCAGGAATGAGAAGGCGGATACCGGGCGATAATCCTGCATACCTTTGACCTGTACATTAGGTCCTTCATAATTAACAATACCGATTGCATTGCACATATTACTCACCCCTCACTCTCTTGCTGATCAGTTCGATTTCTTCACTGTTCGGATCACCTACGACAGCACCGGCATCAATCTTGACACCCTGCATGACGATGGCACGGTGAATGACGGCACCCTCGCCGACCTCCACATCCGGTAACAGTACCGAATCGTTGACCTTCGCATTCTTTGAAACCTCCACGTTCGTGAACAGGACTGAGTTGTTGATTTCACCATCGATGACACATCCCTGGTTGATGTATGCATTATCCACCTTACCATTCGGTCCGATATAATGCGGAACAGTTGCTACATCCTCTGTATAGATTTTCCAGTTTGGATCATTCAGATCCAGCTCGTTGTTTTTGCTCAGCAGGTCCATGTTTGCTTCCCACAGGGAATCCACGGTTCCTACATCCTTCCAGTAACCCTTGAATTTCCATGCATACAGACGCTTGTTCTCCGCAAGCATAGCAGGAATGATATCCTTTCCGAAGTCATGGTTGCTGTTAGGATCATCCATATCTGCGACCAGCATTTTTCGCAGCTGCTTCCAGTTAAAGATATAGATACCCATGGAAGCCAGATTGCTCTTCGGATGCTCCGGCTTTTCCTCGAATTCCACGATACGGTCTGTTTCATCCGTGTTCATAATACCGAAGCGGCTTGCTTCCTTCATCGGTACCGGCAGTACGGCGATCGTTGCATCGGCATCGCATGCCTTGTGGTGGGAAAGCATCTTGGAATAATCCATCTTGTAAATATGATCTCCCGACAGAATCAGAACATACTCCGGATTGTGGCTGTCGATGAAATCGATATTTTGTGAGATTGCATCTGCAGTTCCGCGGTATACGTCAAACGCTGCTCCGTCTTTCTCACGAGGCGGCAGTACGTATACACCACTGTCTTTTGCATCCAGTCCCCAGCGCTGTCCAGCTGCTGCATAGGAATTCAGCAATACACTCTCATACTGTGTCAGTACCCCGACAACGTTGATGTTGGAGTTGGCACAGTTGCTCAGCGGGAAGTCGATAATTCGATATTTCCCTCCGTAATACACTGCAGGTTTTGCAATCTTCTTGGTCAAGGCATACAGTCGTGTTCCTCGGCCTCCGGCTAGTATCATAGCCAGCATGTTGTTTTGTCTCATGTAAATCCCCCCTTAGGAATTTTTTCTATATATTAAGTATAATGATTTTCAACATAAATTTCCACCCTTTTTGTAAGAAAAATGAACTTTATGTATGCGTTTTCAGCTTTTCGGGCATAAATGACGCCAAAAGCAAAAACACGCGGAAAAGTCAAGTCAAAATTTCATTGATTTTTTTCTGGTTTTCATGAAATTTATGCTCAATCTTATACTCGCATGTTCATTATATTATCGTATGCGGCAGATTATTCCAAGAAAAACAATCTGCCAAATACTTCCTTTTTCAGACAAAGTCGTACATGTTGAGAAGGTCATCGACCGTTGTGTTCTTTCTTTCTTCCCCTTCCAGCACCTTGACGATTTTCCCTTCATTCAGAATAATCGTCTTGTTGCCGTATTCCAGTGCCTGCTTCATGTTGTGCGTAATCATGAGCGTAGTGATATGGTTCTCCTTTACAATTCTCTCTGTGATATCCATGACAGAGGCGGCCGTTTTCGGATCGAGCGCCGCCGTATGTTCATCCAGCAGAAGAAGCTTCGGTGTGACGATGGTAGACATCAGCAGTGTCAGAGCCTGCCGCTGTCCTCCACTCAGCAATCCCACGGTTGTGGAAATGCGATCCTCCAGACCAAGTCCCAGCTCCTTCAGCTTTTCGATAAAGAAGCTTCGATCACCTTTTTTTATTGCCCGGCTCAGCGTTGTCCGTTTACCACGACTGTATGCCAGCCCCAGATTCTCCTCAATGGTCATATGCGGCGCCGTTCCTTTTAAGGGATCCTGAAACAGGCGTCCGATTTCTCTTGCCCGCTTATATTCGGGATAGACTGTAATATCCTTTCCATCCAGCAGGATCGTTCCGGAATCACTCATAATGGAACCGCTGATTACATTCAGCAGCGTGCTCTTTCCGGCACCGTTGGTACCCAGCACACTGATAAAGTCACCATTCTCCACATGGAAGGACAGATGATCCAGAGCCTTTCGCTCATTGACGGTATTGGCGTGAAAGGTTACGCTGATATCCTTTAAATCAAGCATGCGATCCCCTCCTTCTCTTTTTCAGATGCGGCAGTGATATTGCCAGTGCCACAAGCGCTGCGGAGAACAGGTTCAAATCACTTGCCCCGATTCCCAGCTGCAGTGCTACGGTCAGAATAAACCGATAGACGATTGCGCCCACAACGACAGCCGCAAATTGAAAGCCCAGTGTTTTTCTGCGGATAAATGCCTCACCCACAATGATGCTTGCCAAACCGACAACCATCATACCGATTCCTCCGCTCACATCCGCAAAGCCCTGATTCTGTGCGAAGACTGCACCACCCAGCGCCACCAGGGCATTGGCAAGTGCGATACCCATGATTTTCATCAAATCCGAGTTGATGCTGCTGGCACGCACCATCGCTTCATTGTCACCGGTTGCCCGAAGACTCATTCCCAGCTGTGTTTTCAAAAACAGATACAGCAGAAGGATCAGAAGGATGAGAAGCCCGGCAATCATTACACCATAGGCATGATCACCAAGCACTGCCTCCAGCGGTGTAAAGATGGTTTTCTTTCCGAACAGGGATACATTCGGCATGCCGTTCAGTATTTTCAGGTTGACGGAATACAGGGCTGTCATTGTCAGTATACCGGCAAGCAGGGACTGCACCTTGCATTTGGTCTGCAGCAGACCGGTTACCAGCCCCGCAAGACCTCCGGCAAGGAACGCCATGAGTGTACCGATAAACGGGTGAGCATTCATTGCGAATACGGCAGATACCGCACATCCGGTTGTAAAGCTCCCGTCAATCGTCAGATCGGGAATATTCAAAACGCGGAAGGAAATAAACACCCCCAGCGACATGATGGAAAATATCATGCCGAGTATCACCGCATCCTGTATGGTTGATAATGCCATAACCCTCATCCTCTCTTCTACTATACTGTTACCTGTACCGCTTACTTCTTACATCAGCCCTATGCTCCTTACAGATTTTTTCATACGGCTGTATGGCTGTATGATACAGATTCCATTACGAACCATGTATTACTTTCTTAATCTGTTTAGATTCCGTCCTGTTTTTTCAATACGAAATCTGTACCCAGCACGATTATCTTCCTTTTATATATCTTTTATATCCTTATATATGACAGGCCTGTTCCTATTGTGCACAGGCTTACATCATGACCAGATTTTTGCTGTTTTCTACATCCTTTGGAAGCTGAATGCCCAGTGTCTCCATCGTTTTCTCATTTACATAGATATTCAGATTATCCTTGAAGACCTTAACCGGCAGATTCTCCACATCCTCGCCCTTCAGAATTTTATCCGTCATTCTTGCCGTTTCCTTGCCAAGCTCTGTGTAATCAATACCAACCGTCGCAAAGCCGCCGTCACTTACCATGGAATCAGCACCTGTATATACCGGAACCTTCTTCTTGTTTGCAGTTTCCACAAGAGCACTCATAGAGCTTGCCACCGTGTTATCGTTTGGTGCAAAGATCGCATCACATTTATCGGTAAGCACACTGACTGCGCTCTGAATCTCCGTGATGTTTGCGCCGCTTCCCTCCACCAGCTTGATATCGTGTTTTTTACAGAATTCCTTTGCCTTTGCCAGATTGCTTACGGAATTCGCTTCGGAGCTGTTGTAAATAAAGCCCAGTGTCTTCAGATTAGGGTCTACCTTCAATGCAAGATCGAGTATCTGATCCACCTGAATTTCATCGCTTGTCCCTGTGATGTTGTTGTTCGGTTTTTTCAGATCATCCATCAGACCTGCCCCTACCGGATCACTGACTGCGGAGAATACGATCGGAATATCCTTGCTGTACTTCGCTGCCGCCATAGCTGTCGGTGTTGCAATTGCCACGATGACATCACTCTTGTTTCCGGCAAATGTCGACATGATGGAATTCAGCGTGTTCTGCTGCCCGCCGGCATCCTTGAAGTCCAGCTTGATATTTTCTCCATCCTTATAGCCCAGTGCCTCCATCTCTGCCTTGAAGCTGTCACGAATCGTATTCAGTGACTTATGCTCTACAATCTGCGCTACCGATACCACCGGTATTTTTTTCTCAGTTTTCGTATCCTCCTTGCTTCCACATCCTGTTAATACGCCTGCACATAGTAGAAATGCAGCTGCTGCCTTACATAATTTTTTCATGACCTGTTGTCCTCTCTTTCATTGTGTTGTTTTGTTTCCTTCGTTTATATGACGTCTGTTTACCCTTATGCCATCGCCATTCCTCTGTGCTCTGTAACACAATGACCACCTCCCTTATATAAAAAAGCACCCGTCCAAAAGTCTGTTGACTTCAGGACAGATGCTGTTAGGTTCATCTGCGGTACCACCTGATTTGATCGTTCCATCTATTGGAAACCATCCTCTCATCAAAATGCCGACACATTTCTAGCCCTGTAACGTAGGCATACGTCTTGGATACTGAGCTGCGCCGTTCACCTTGCCCTCCAGAGTCCATTTACAAAACTGCATTTCTGCCGCGATTCCACCATCCGCGTGCTCTCTATAAGCGCATCTTTCTGCTTGATCTCTCTGTCTTTGGTTTCCTATAGGATACACCTCTTCTTTTTGCTTGTCAACACTTTTTCTGAAATTTTACATTTTTTATTCTGAAAATATTTTCACCATTTACAGGAACAGCGTCTGTCTGCTTACAGCTGCATCGTCTCTGTGTAATCAGGTGAATGTGCTTCCCTATGTAATGTCTGCATTCACAGAAGCCTACTGCCTGGCGGGCGGGCAAATGGTGATGCGTTGGAGATAATAGAGCCATATCTGTTTTGCCTAGCCGTGTTCTCCCTGCGAGTTTCCATACAGATGAAATCCGCTCCATAGCTGCAGGATGGCAGTTACAGCAGTGATACAAAAGACAGCACCAGATTGCTGCATATATGCTTCCTTGCAGGAAATCGCTGTCAGGATACCACAGATAAAAGCAAGCACAGCGGTCAGCCCGAGCTGCTTCCAGCCGATTTCCATATACTGCAGACCGTGAATTCTCGTATCATAATACATATTTTGTATAAGCTGCAAAATGAAAACAAGCAGAAGGGCAATCAGCCACAGATTGGTTGTACCCGGTAGCCAGGGAAACAGAAGAAAGCCGGTAGCGCCCAGCATGCACTGGATTACTCCCAGCAATAGGGAGGGCTTTCGGATATATACATATGGACACATTTCGTTTGTATATTCCATTTCTGCCTCCTCATGGTGCATACGTTTTCGTAGTACCGTGCGCTGACTTTGCAGGCGCACCATCTGCATATCAAGCTCATGAATCAGCTGTTCATAGACCTGAGGTGCATATTCTTCCTCTATAAGGATTGCACGTATTTCCTTTATATGCAGTCCCATCTGCCGCATGGCATGAATATCTCGCAATGTTTTCAGGCAGTCTTCATCATAATCGCGGTAGCCGTTTTCCAGCTTTACCGGCTTTACAAAGCCCTGATCCTCATAATACTGTACAGCCTTCCTGCTAAGACCGCTTTTCTCCATAACTTCTTTCAACAGCATTTCTCTGTCCTTTCTGGCTTTCCAAGTTGCCTTCCCTTTTGAATCACAGGCAGCCCTTTTTTTACCTGCAAGTCATACTATGAAAGCATAACCGTACAATACATCCCTTCCTGTTTTTTTACGTAACTCTTTCTCTGATATTCTATAGCAGTGTTGTTTGCAGGACAAGCTCTTTTGCAGTATTCATGTAAAAATCAGGAGAGTTCCTATTTTTTTTATGAGACTGCGATCGTTCTTTTACTGTATGATGAAGCAAAGCAGCTTTTTCTCCCTATTCGCTTTATAAAGCATGAAAAAGGATGCACTCCTCACGTATTCCAAGCAAAGCATTGCATCCACGGTATCCGCATTTGCAGGCAGCTGCACCGTTTGGTATTCAATAAGGGAACACGAGTAGAAAGGCCATACCATCCGCTTCCTTTTCGGCGAAAATTTCCGCATTCATACGCCGCATGATTTCCCGGCATATGTAAAGTCCAAGACCGTTGCCCTGCTTCCCCTCGCTGTTGCTGGCACGAAAGAAGCTTTCAAATATATGATGAAATTCGGTGTCACTCACTGTATTTCCAGTGTTAAAAATACGAATCAGCTGACAATAGTCCTCTTCATAGCACGATATTTCTATCCTTCTTCCATCTCCGTATTTCAAGGCATTTTCCATAATGTTTTCCACGACCTCAAAGCTGCGCTCCAGGTCTCCCTTCAGCAGCAGGTTTTCATAGGGCTTTACCACCAGCTCCATACGCCGCAGTCGCAATGGCTCTTTATACGCGTGAACAGCCTTGTCGATCAGCTCCTTCAAATAGAATTCACTGTTTTGGACCTGTATATCCAGTATGTCGTGACGGGACTGCTTCATGATTTCTTCGACATAATGTTCAATTTCCTTCCCCTTTTCCTGTATCTGATGAGCTGCGTGTACATTTTGTGCCTCATCCGTATACAGATGCTCCTCCAAAGCCCGCGCGTACAGCTGGATGGTGTTCAGCGGTGTCTTAATATCATGTGACAGAGAAAGCAGCAGCTTCTTCTTTTCCTTTTCCAGCTCCAGCTGCCGCCTTCTGGAAGTATCCAGCGAATCCTTCAGCTGTCCGATTCCAAGCAGGAAATCATGTGCATATCTGCTTTTTTCCTCCTTCACGATCCCCTTCCAATGTCCCTTCGCAAGCTCACCGGGAAGCTTACGCACTCGATCAAAGGGCTTTAACAGGTGCTTTCTCAGATAGAGAAGAACACCCAGCAGCATTGCGAACAAAGCGGCGAGAGACAGCTGTGTGCGCAGCATCAGTCCGTTGGTATCCACAAGCGAGCGATGATAATCAAAGCGCAGATATCCTGTCAGCTTTTGCTTTCTGTAGACGGGTGCCACATGCATCTCCAGATTATTTCCCTCCTGGAAAAAGGCAGAGGCTGTTTCTCTGCTTCCTTCCTCTGCGGACAGCCATTGCAGCTTTTCGATATGCGGATAGCTGTTCCGTGCGATATCCTCAGCCTTCGTACCCTTTTCCACCTGCTGCAGGATACGATTGATTTCCACACGATATGCATGGTCCATGGTTTCCTCCATCTGCAGAATACTCCACCCGAGAAAGGCTGCAATGCCCAGATACAGCAGGAAACAGGAAAGGATCAGGATATTATACTTCTTCAAAGCGATACCCCACGCCCCAGACTGTTTTAATCCGCTGCGGCTGTTTTGGATTCTTCTCTATTTTGTCCCGCAGCATTTTGATATGAACGGTCAGTGTCTGCTGTTCACTGAAGCTGTCCATGCCCCATATGCTTGCGAAAATATATTCCTTGCGCAAGGTCTTCCCAGCGTTGGATACCAGCAGTGTCAACAGCTCGAATTCCTTCGCATTCAGCTCCATAAGATTTCCATCCACAAAGGCTCTGTGCTGTGCACGCTCAATGACCACACCGCAGCAGGATATGGTTTCCTTGCGATGCAAATCGGATGTACGCTGTAAAACAGCACGTATTTTGGCGGCAAGTATTTGCGGATCCACAGGCTTTTCGATATAATCATCCGCCCCCAGCTCATAGCCGTTCAGCTGATCATTTCGATCCTTTCGCGCACTCATTATCAGTATCGGAACCGCTTTATGCTCCCGCACTTTTTTGCATACCGTAAAGCCATCCATATGGGGCAGCATGATATCAAGCAGCAGCAGACGTACCTCTGTCTGTGCAAGATAGGAAAGCGCAGCCTCCCCGCTCTCCACATGATGCACCTGAAATCCATCCCGCTTTAAAAAGCTTACGATCAGCTGGGCAAGCTCACGGTGATCCTCTACAAGTAATATATCTATCATAGGCAATTACCATCCTAACGTTATCAGCCATTCATTTAATCTGCGCTCCCGCTTGCGGATATCCGTACAGTCTTCCCATGCGCCAAGCTGCATTTCGTCCCGGATATTTCCGTCCTCGATATACAGCACACGGTCACAGCGTGAGGCTACCTTCATGTCGTGGGTTACCAGCAGTATGCTTGTCCCTTCCTTATGAATACGGTTCAGCTCCTCCATTACCTCATGAGAGCTCTGCTTATTCAGGGCACCTGTCGGCTCATCCGCAAACAGAATACGCGGATGATTGATCAGGCTGCGGCAGATACAGGCACGCTGCAGCTGTCCTCCGGATACCTCATTCACATCGTTATCCGCGATTTCACTGATGCCAAGCTTCTGCATAAGCTTTGCGGCATAGGCATTGATTTCTTTTCTTCCCTTTACAGACTGAAAAGTAAACCACAGAGTAAACCACAGAATAAATCACAGAGTAAAGTATGCTGAGATGTATACTTTTTCTTTCATAAAAAGCTTTTATAACCGCTGCCAATTCCTTTTAATTGCGTATTATCTCAGCAGACGTACCTCTGTCTGTGCAAGATAGGAAAGCGCAGCCTCCCCGCCCTCCACATGATGCACCTGAAATCCATCCCGCTTTAAAAAGCTTACGATCAGCTGGGCAAGCTCACGGTGATCCTCTACAAGTAATATATCTATCATAGGCAATTACCATCCTAACGTTATCAGCCATTCATTTAATCTGCGCTCCCGCTTGCGGATATCCGTGCAGTCTTCCCATGCGCCAAGCTGCATTTCATCCCGGATATTTCCGTCCTCGATATACAGCACACGGTCACAGCGTGAGGCTACCTTCATGTCGTGGGTTACCAGCAGTATGCTTGTCCCTTCCTTATGAATACGGTTCAGCTCCTCCATCACCTCATGAGAGCTCTGCTTATTCAGGGCACCTGTCGGCTCATCTGCAAACAGAATACGCGGATGATTGATCAGGCTGCGGCAGATACAGGCACGCTGCAGCTGTCCTCCGGATACCTCATTCACATCGTTATCCGCAATTTCACTGATGCCAAGCTTCTGCATGAGCTTTGCGGCATAGGCATTGATTTCTTTTCTTCCCTGCTTCGTTCTTCCCTTTACAGACTGATAGGCCGGTAAAATAATATTATCATAAACGGACAGGTTTTTCAGCATATACATCTGCTGGAAGACAAATCCCATTTCCTCCAGGCGCAGATCGCTGATCTCATTGCGGCTCATATCCGTAAGCTCACGCTCAAAGAATTTCACACTTCCGGCTGTCGCACTGTCCATCCCGCTGATGGTATACAGCAGGGTTGTCTTACCGGAGCCGGATGGTCCCATGACGGCGATCATTTCCTTTTCTTCCAATGTCAGATTGACATTTCTCAATACGTTGTTCTGTCGTTTATTTACGATATATGTCTTACACAGATTGCTTACTGTTATTCCACTCATAATAGCTTCCTCCTTATTCCATATTGTTCATTTCACGTATATGGATACGCTTGATTTGACCGGTAGCAAATATCGTTGCACAGATGATTCCCAGCAGCAGTACACCCGGATATATCAGATAAACCTGCACCGGATCTATCTGGATATGCACATCCGCACCCATGATGGCGAAGATCGGCTCCAGCATGAAGCGGTTACTGAGCATGGACAATGGAACTGCCGCAAGCATGGATACCAGGGCAACCAGAATCATCCGAATCACCTGCCAGCTGCGAATACTGCTGTTACGGAATCCAATACTCTTCATCATAGCGATTTCTCCCTTTTCACGTACGATGAACAGCTTTTCCATCAAGAGTGTAATCAGCATAATAACAGCACAGAGCATGGCAGTCATCGGAATCAGAAGCTCACTCAGAGATTCCTGAATACCGCCGATATTGCGATCGACAATTTCCTGAGCCGTATACCATTCATAATCAGGAAACTGCTTTTGCAGGGTATCCTTCAGCTCCGTTTGGCTCTTGTCTGTCTTCATATCAACATTGACATTCCAATACTCAAACATGTCCACCTTACTTAGATCAAGCTTTGCATTCAGACGGGCACTGCTTCCCAGCTGCATATAATCGGCGTAGCTTCCCGTAATGATAAACTTGTAGGTTTCACCGTTCAGATCGGCCTCTATACGATCTCCGATATGCCAGTTGTTATCCTCCAGAATGAGGCGGGAGAAGGCGATTTCGTTTTCCAGCACAGGAGCACTGCCTTCCAGATAATCCAGATATTCCGTATTGCGCCCCTGTATTTGCAGGGACATGATTTTCGTATTGCCCTTTTTTCCAGGAGCATGAAACGGCAGGAAGTAAATGGAGGAGGCCGTCAGCTCAGCATCATAGCCCTTTTCCTTCATTTCCCGCTCCACACGCTGCATTCCCTTTTTCAGCTGCGCGGAGTTTCTGTATGCGGAATCCTGTTTCCCTTCAATTTTCTTTATATATACAGCACTGTCCGTATTCACGGTGAATTTGGATGCCATTTCACTGCTCTGCATGGTATTGATGGTATTCAGTGGAATTGTGATCAGAACAAAGCTGATACAGAAGGTAACCAGCAGCAGGGCATAGCGTTTCAGATGCGTCAGCATGTCATTGATACCCAGATATGCGGGAACACGCAGATATTTCTGTTTGAACAAATACAAGGCCGACGCTTTCGCAAAGCTCTCTCCGCTGTGTCCGCCCCGAATGGCGGATATCGCGGTAATGCGGCTCAGCTTTCGTGTACAGTTCATACAGAACAGCATGACCAGAAAGATGATCAGCAGGGTACAGAGAATATTTACAAAGAAGTTAACACCGCTGTCCTCCATAATCATATTCACACTGACTCCCGCCACCATGATACGACTGATCGGTACGCTGATCAACAGACCGAGGAAAGCTCCGCTGCTGACAAGAAATGTATATTTCACAAGATACAGGCGCCGTATTGCCTTATCCCTCAGGCCGATCGCCTTCATGATGCCGATTTCGCGATACTCCTCTTCCATTGTGAACAGCAGGGTAAAGCGAAGAACCAGCAGAGCAATCAGAATCATGCAGATGCCTACAAGAATTAACAGAGCCGCAAGAATCAGATCAAAGGAATAAATCATGGAATACATACTGCGTGACACCGTATTCAAAACGGATGGAAAGCTTTGCAGATTCTGTGCTTCCGTAAATTCGGAAATGGAGCTTACATTGATGAAGTATAACGCATACGTCTGTTCACTGCCCGCTTTTTTAAATTCTCTATACATATCCGAATTCATAAAGATTCTTGACATGCCAACCATATCATTTCCGAACGCCGCATCCTTTACCACGGTTTTCAGAGTAAAGGTCTTATCTCTTCCATTCAGGCTTATACGCACCTTATCGCCGACCTTCAAATCGTTTTTATCCATCAGAAACGCAGGCATGCCAATCTCATCATCCTGCAGATGAAGAGCTCCCCCATTCGGATCAAAGCCCTTGCAATAGTCACTGCTTTCCTCGGACAGGAAAAGGCTGAGTCCTTCCGCGTTAAACTTCTTTCCATTCTCCCTGTGCAAATTTTTCTGTTCCACAGAGAGCATTTCCTGATAACCGTAATCCTTCACACCCGGAGCCTCGGTTTCTATCCATTTCATGATCTTCTCTTTTTCCCCGGAATTTACTGCCACCAGATTCACATCCGGTATATTTGCATAATCCATGTAGTAATCCACAGAGGAGCTTACAACAAGAATATTATTTACACTGCTTGCAAGAAATACCGTCGCAATGGTAATAAACAGAAACAGAATCAGATTGACACTCTTTCTATGCATTAAATCTTTTTTCAACATTCGTTTCAGCATTGCCGTCACACCCTTTCTACAAGCTAAGAATACCGCAGTCTTTCTTAAAAAATCCTTAAATACCGAAGAAAGCTTTCATCCCTACCATTTATTCACATATATTCTTTTTCAATCAGATTCAACCACATTTATTTCAATATCAGCCATGTATTTTCATAAAGAAAGCAGAAGCTGTTCTGAACCTCTGCGGATGCTCCTGCTTTGTATTCATCTTTGAAAAGGATGGCGCAGGTATGATCTTTGTACACTATTTATGATATGGATTGTTGTTCTGTATCATAAAGGCACGATAAATCTGTTCCAGTACGAGCACTCTTGTCATCTGATGGGTAAAGGTCAGATCACTCAGCTTCCATTTCCAGTTACAGCGATCATAGACATTTTTGCCCGGTCCCAGAGAGCCTGCGATAACGAATGTAAGGTTACTGGTCTGATAGGTCTGTAGCTGATCAAGCTTTTTGGAAAACCGCTCACTATCCACCATTTCTCCCCATAAATCGAGAAGGATTACATATTCCTGCTCTTTTATTTTGGCAAGAATGCGTTCTCCTTCCTTTTCCTTAACCTGATTGTTCTGTGAATCGCTGTTGCTCTGCGGTGCCACTTCATCATTTACTTCGATGATTTCCAGCTTTGTAAACGGCCGCAGCCTTTTTTCGTACTCTTCAATCTGTGTACGCAGTGCCTTCTCCTTTATTTTTCCTACTGCAACAATTTTTATCATAAGTTCTCCTTTACCTGCTTCAATAGCTCCAGCTTACTCTCCAGCCATCTGCGGCGCAGTCTTTTAAATATCCGATATTCTGCGAGCACCTCAACAATGCCGGATGCTGTATCCACTGCGTTTACCACCCATGCTTCCCTGCACATAGGTGGTATGACGGTTAACGGCCACATATGCTTGCGGATGATCTCCTGCTCCCGTTCGCTGATTTGAAAATCGCGCAATGCATTGCGATTCGCAAAAAAAGGGTGGCGAAAGCCATGCAGTCTGTGCCAATCCTCTGCCTCATGCCAGTCATATAGAAAATAGTCATGCAGCAGCGCGCCCCGCACCAAAGAGCGTTCATCACAGGACATCCGCAGCTTTCTGACCAGTGTAAAGCTGTAATAGGATACGACGAAGCTGTGCTCCAGACAGCTGATGGATCCGTGCTGTATATACTTCTGCATATCCCATACCCTGGCATCCCCCAGCAGCTCCTTCGCTATATTTAAAAATTCCGGTACTTCCTCTACGTGCATATTCCACCTCACTACGAGAATTATTGTACGCTGTTTTTCATCAGAGTGCAAATATCAGAAGCCGTACTTTATCGTATCCAATACTCGTTGCAAATAAATGTTCAATGCTCAAAGCGTAGCCTTTGACCTGCAGCCGAGGATATATCACCTGATGATTATTTTATAAGAGCGTCAATATTTCGTAATCTCCTTCGCATAAGCAGTGAGGATACTCAGGAAACAGGTATACACGGATATTTATGTATAGGCGTTTATTTCAAGGCTTATAGAATATAAAAATCATATCATTTTTTCGTAAAATGTCTACAAACCACGAATTTCATAGTACAATGAAAGAAAAGGGTGATGGTATGAAAAAGAATAAAAAAGGATTTACACTTGTCGAGATCATTGTTGTTCTGGTAATCATCGGTATCCTGATGGCACTTGCTGTACCGGCTGTTATGAGCTACGTGCGCAAGGCGGCAGATACCAAGCTGATTTCCGAAGCAAGAAGTGTCATGGTAGCCTCCAAGGAGAAGGGAATCGAGCTGGTAAACAAACAGCAGCTGGATTTACTGGCGACGGATGAAAATATGAAGGATATCATGAAACGCTCGGAAGTGGAAGGGACCCTGATGGAAATATATAAAAACAAGGCAAATAACGGTGCCGGAGATTTTATCGTTTTGATAGGGGAAACCTATATCCGATATGATGATCAACAGCAGAAGTATGAAATATTGACCTCCTATGATAATCTATTTGTAAAAGCAAACGAAATTCACCTTGCTTTGATCAAGGGAGAGCCTCTCAGCATCATTCAGGCCTTCATCGATCAAAAAGATAAGGCATTCATCAATTCGGAAGGTGCAAATGCCGGTAACAGTCTGCGCAAGGCGCTTAACGACGCTGGTATAGCCAGCGGATATGATTACAGCTTCAGAATCTATGCAAGTAAGTGATAACAATTATACGATAACGATAAGTGAGCGCAAGGTAACCTTGGAGGATATAAAAAAGGGAAATAAAGTCAAGGTTATCCAGTATGATTATTCCGGAAATAATGGATTTAGCGGAACACCACGTGTTAAAACAGCAAATGCTTCCGTTAAGCTTGGAGAAGACTCCGGAGGTACACAGGACGATTACGCTGCATTAAAGCTGGATGATATCAAGGACTGGGAGGTTATCTCACAATAGCCATGTGAATGTAATAAAAAACTGCAATGCATCTGTGGTACGCTTGACCGGTATCACTGATGATATAAGCAGTTTTTTTACTGATACTCCTTCTTATATGCCATCTTCTTAAACATGACCTTCCATTCTTCAAAATCCTTCATGATGTTCTCCAGCTTGAGCGTTTCCTGACAGCTGAGCTTTTCATGCATATACCCCTCTGTCATCCATACCAGCATCTGATACACCTGCTTCGGATCAACATCATTGTTAAATTTTGAGAAATCCACATGCGCAAAAAAACGGTCAAAGGTCGTGTCCATCAGAGAATGCAGCTCCATTGCCACATCACTGCTGACAGCCTCGCGGCGGGAAGAAAATGCCCGGCAGATAAAATCCAGAATAAACGGATGCTCCACCATTATCTGCATTTTTTTCTGCGCCCCGAATTCCATCAATGCGAAGAAATCTGTGATTTTTGTGAAGTCCCCATCATCCAGCGTCTTTGTGATGATAGTTACACAATACTGAAACAGATACATATAAAAGCTTTTTTTATCCTTGAAATAATAGAATAATAACCCCTTGGATATGCCTGCCTTGACCGCAATATCCTCTGTGTTTGCCTTTTTGTATTCATATCTGCCAAACACTTCCATACCGGCATCGATGATACGCCGCTGCTTCTCCTGTGAAAGCTCCTCGAATTTTTCCATACTATATACTCCTAACACCCTGATATGTTATTCAAAAAAAGCTATGATTTCCTGTAGGCTGACCGGGGCCATCGCGTTTGCATCGACGCCCACATCATATCGTAACAGACCGTTATCACGGTTTCTGTAATTTACATCCGCATGATTGTGCTGATGTCCGTGCAGATGGATTGCTCCGTGATAAAAGCCGTTCCATTGCGCTATCGGATAATGAAATAAGACAAAGGTATGTCCCGCATACTTCAGCTCATGCATCTGCTTTACCCATGTAAATATAGACTGATCAAATTCCTTTTGATGAACAAAACGGTCGTGATTACCTTCGATCAGATACTTTCTGCCCTTTCGCTTCTTCAGCATTTCCCGGGCATACACATGATTTTTCATGGTTACATCTCCCAGACTATACACCTCGTCATTTTCGCATATCCTTCGGTTCCAGTTTTCCACAAGCGCCTCATTCATTTCTTTAATATAATGATAGGGTCTGTTGGCAAGACGGATGATATGATCATGAGAAAAGTGCAAATCCGCCATGAAGTATATCCTGCTGTCACCTGCTTTCCCTATACATACAGCTATTTTAGAAAACGGTATCCGTGCAGGATCATGCATCAGATACCGTTCCTTTATTTATTCCAGTATTACCGTCTTTTCGATTTCTTTGCCATTGCGGTTTACGACAATGCTCACCTTGTCCTTTACCTTATGACTGTAGAGATACTGACGGAACTGCTTATAATCCTTGATCTCCTTACCGTCAAATTTCACAAGGATGTCACCTTCTTTTATTCCAGCAGAGGCTGCCGGTGTCCGTGAGGCAACCTTGACAATCAGCAGGCCGCTTTCCACCTTGGAATCAATTCCCAGATATGCCTTGTCCAGCATACTCAGCTGCTCGATCGGCTGTACGGAAATTCCGAGAATCGGACGTACCACCTTGCCGTTGTTTTCCAGCTCCGTAATGATGGGAAGAACCTCATTGATCGGCAATGCAAAGCCAAAGCCCTCTACGGAGGTATCCGTTATCTTCATGGAATTGATACCGATCAGCTCTCCTGCCATATTGATTAACGGTCCGCCGCTGTTTCCCGGATTGATGGCGGCATCCGTCTGCAGAACATTCACATCCCAGTCCGCAACACCGTTGTTGTCGATATCCATTTCCATTCTTCTGTCCACACCGGATATCAGACCACCGGATACACTGCCCTGATACTCAATGCCCAGCGGACTTCCCATGGCAATGACATATTCCCCCTTTTTGACAAGTGAGGAATTCCCCATCACAAAGGCCTCCGCTTTGAAATCAACATCTGTTTTCAACAGTGCAAGATCGGTTAACTCGTCCTTTCCGACGATATCCACCTTCTGTTCCTTGCCGTTCGCAAAGGTGACAACCGCTTCATCCCCATCCGCAACAACATGATTGTTGGTGATGATATAAACCGTCTTTCCGTCAACCTTATAAACTGCACCGCTTCCAGTGTCGAGTGCCTGACCGCGTGCTCTGGCAGTAACTGTCACAACCTTATTTTCGCTCTTCGCCACAAGCTCTGTCACATCACTTGTGATATTTACACTTGCGGTTTCCACCTTCTGCTTCGTCTGCTGTGCAGCAGTTGCTGCTGTTGTGTCCTCTTTTGATTGCAAATATAAAATCGTCAGGACGATATTCCATCCGATCAGTGCCACTAGGAGAAAGGCTGTCAGTCGTTTCATGATGATTTCCCTCCGGTATAAATGGAAAACTGATCCGCAGGATACAGGCGGAGATCCTCGCGATCCTTCTGTTTCCGCTTCAGTGTTTCCTTCAGTGTGGTAAGTGCCATGTCCCGTGTGTTTCCTTCCTGGGAGATATGCGCAAGCACGATTTCCTTTGTATGATCCCCCATGACATCACACAGGATGTTCGAGCAGTCCTCATTGCACAGGTGTCCGCAGTCACCGATGATACGCTGCTTCAGATAGACAGGCCTTGTCGTCTGCATCAGCATCTCGATATCGTGATTGCTTTCAAAGACATAATAGTCCGCATTGCGTATGTATTCCTTAACCTCATCTTTAATATATCCCGTATCTGTCACATATACCATTTTCTCATCCTCGGTCTCGATGACATAGCCTACGGTGCCTTCACAATCATGACTCATCGGCAGTACGGTTATTCGAAAATCCTGCAGTTCAAAGCGATCGTAGGGGCGTATGCCGTGCAGATGGCTGGTCGCGATATCCTGTGTCGCATATGTTGGTATGGGGTCAAACAGCTTCATCTGTGCGATATGGTCGCTGTGTGTATGCGTAATCAGAAGTGCATTGCTCTGCATGGGATCATAGCTGATCTGTTCAAAGCAGCTTTTCAGATATTTTCGCGTTGTTCCACAGTCAATGACCAGTTTGGTATCCTTATGTTTTATCAGACAGCAGTTACCTTTGGAACCGCTGGCCAGTAGTGCAAATTTCATATGCGGCCCCCTTTTCTTATACGATATGTCCACTTCCTTGAGCCCTTGGAAGAAACAGGCTGTCGCATCACAGCCGGTATGCTATCTACATGCAATATGCAAAAAGTTATATAACAACTATTTGACACTATGAGAATCCGTCGTGTGCAATGTTGAAGAAGGCAGATATGGATTTCTGAAATGCAAGCTCCACCTTGCCTGTCGCACCGTTACGGTGCTTGGCAATATCAAGATCGGTCTGATCGGTCGGATTGTTTTGTTCCGCCTCATCATCCTTCGCATAATAGGCATCACGATACAGAAACATGACGATATCGGCATCCTGCTCGATGGCTCCGGATTCACGAAGGTCGGACAGCATCGGATGCTTGTCGGGACGGGTTTCCACGGAACGCGACAGCTGTGAAAGTGCGATCACCGGACATTCCATTTCTCTGGCCAGTCCCTTCAGGGAACGGGAAATTTCCGATATTTCCTGCTGGCGGTTATCTCCGCTTTTCCCGCTTCCGCTGATCAGCTGAAGGTAGTCAATGACGACCAGATCAAGACCATGCTCACTTTTCAGCTTACGGCATTTGGAGAACACCTCGGATATTTTGATATTGGAGCTGTCATCCACAAACAGCTTGCTGGCCATCAGTTCATTCGCCGCTTCGTTCAGCTTGCTGAATTCATCATCCAGAATAGCACCGCTTCTCAGCTTATTGGATTCCACTGCGGACTTGGCACTCAGAATACGCTTCATCAATGCCTCCGCCGGCATCTCCAGTGAGAAGATGGCAATTGCCCCGGGATTGTAAAAGGATGCATTCAACGCCAGATTCAGCGCGAAGGCAGTCTTTCCCATCGCTGGACGGGCCGCAAGAATAATCAAATCGCCACGCTGAAAGCCGTTGGTCATACGGTCAAGGTCGGTATAGCCGGTCTTGATTCCGGTTACACGGTTATCACTGGTGCGCAGACGAATCAGCTCCTGCATGACATTGGAAACAACCTCCCGGCTGCTTTTGAAATCAGTGGCACGACGGCTGCGCGTAACACCGAGAATATCCCGTTCCGCCTTATCCATGATTTCATCCAGATCATTCGCTGTATCAAAGCCGTCCTCGGCAATCTGTTCAGCTGCTTCGATTAAGCGTCGCAGATGTGCTCTGCTTTTGATCATTTCAATATAATACACACTGTTGGCGCTGGATATCGCCGTATCACTCAGCTTGATGATATAGTCAGCACCGCCGACCAGATTCAGCTGCTCGATATCCTGTAAACGGGCAATCAGCGTGGTGACATCCACCGGCTTACCGCTGTCCGTGATATCCATCATGGCAGAGAATATACGCTGATGGATATCCAGATAGAAATCTCGCACATCCAGCCCCTGATCATATACAACGCTGGTTACGCTGGGATAAATCATCATTGCGCCGAGAATGGACTGCTCCGCCTCGGTGCTATGTGGCAATTCTCTACTCATAAAGCCTCCTATCCGTTCACATGAACACGAATGGTTCCGATTACCTTATTTCTGTAAAGATCCACCTTAACATCCGTATAGCCCAGAGAGGTGATGGCATCGTTATCGATGACCTTTCTCTTGTCCACATGAATTCCGTATGTTTCATGCAGCTGTGCAACAATCTGCTTTGTGGAAACACTGCCGAACACACGTCCGCCTTCTCCTGTTTTCACATGGAATTCCAGCGTGATCTTCGCAAGCTGCTTTTTCAGGTCCTCTGCATCCGCTTCCTTCTGCTTTTCCTCCAGATCATGCTGTAGATTCTGCTCATCCAGAATCTCCATGCTTTTCTTTGTTGCCATTACCGCCAGGTTCTTATTCAGTAGAAAGTTTCTTCCGTAGCCGTCACTGACCTCTACGATATCCCCTTTCTTTCCCAGCTTCTTTACATCACTTAGCAGTATCACTTTCATCTTCGTCGTCCTCCTTGTTTTCTTCCAGATAGGTATCTATCATCTGTTTCAATTCTTCCTGTACGGCCTTCACCGTTGTTTGTTCTCTCTGCAGGGCAGCCATCGTGAAATGTCCGCCGCCATGCATATTCTCCATGATAATCTGTACGTTGATCTTCCCTTTACTGCGGGCAGATACCGCCACTTTGCCGTTTTCAATATTACCGATGACAAAGCTTGCCTCCATATCCTTGATATTCAGCAGGCTGTCTGCCACCTGAGACATCAGTGTACGGTTGATTACACGGTTGTTATCAACTGCGGCGATCAGAATACCATCCGCATATTGTCCTGCATATTTCATGATTTCCGTTTTTGCCTCGAAATCATCAAAATCCTCCTTCAGAAGATTCTCTGCCGTAATCGGGTCAACTCCCAGATTTTTCAGATAGGCAGCAGCTTCAAACGTACGGCTTCCGGTTCTCGTCTTAAAGCGGTTGGTATCCACCAGAATACCGACATACATCAGTGTTGCCTCTTCCTCACTCAGGTTTACCTTATTGTTCTGATAAGGCAGGAATTCGGTTGCCAGCTCACATACGGAGCTGGCACTCGATTCCACATACACCAGCAGCGGATTACCGATGAAGTCCTCACTTCTGCGGTGATGATCGATCACAACGATACGGTTAGCTGCCTCCAGTGTCTGCGGAGCTCCCGTCTGTTTTGGATTGTGATGATCGACGGCAATCAGTAAATCGTCGTTTTCTATCATTTTCGCGGCATCACCGTCACTGATAAAGCGGTGCCGTCCCTCCAGCTTCTCCCGGTACAGCATCAAAGCCTCCTGCAGCTGCGGTTCGATTCCACCGCCATCCGATACAACATATACCTCCTTGCCATAGGCAGCAGCCAGCCGTGACATACACAGCGCACTTCCCATGCAGTCAAAATCCATATTCTGATGACCGATGACAAACACCCGGTCGGCTTCCATAATGGCTTCCTTGATCGCCTGCGACATCACACGGACACGCACCTTGCTTCGTTTTTCACGTGCCTCACTGTTCCCACCGAAATATTTCACACTTTCGCCATACTTCTTGACAGCTGCCTGATCACCGCCCCGGCTCTGTGCCAGCTCCAGAAGATCATTCACCATCGTATCCAGCAGACGGAAATCATCCGTGCCACGGGCAAACGACATACTCAGCGTTATGGATACATCGATATCCTCAGCGTTTTTACGTATCGTATTCAGAATGTCAAATTTATCCTGTACGACCTGTTCGAAAATCGCCTCATTCAAAATGACGAGAAAGCGATCGGAGCGCAGACGCCGGATAAACATCCCGTAGCGGCCTGCCCATTCCACCAGTGGCTGACGCAGCTGTGTATTGATGGTTGCCATGGTTCCTTCATCCTCATACTGCTGAATTTCCATATAATTATCCAGCTGCAGCAATCCGGCAACGATACTGTCCTTCTTAAACCGCTCTGTTATGGTCTCCAGCTTGGTGATATCACGTACAAACAGCACCTGTCCGTTTTCCTTGCGGGCAATCTCATATACATATTCCCCATTCGGATCACTTGCCGTCAGCTCGTCCACAGAGCCGTTGAAAAGATCTGTAATCTCCGGAATCCAGCTGGTCAGCTTTTTTCCGACAACATTAACAGAGCGCTCCTCCAGAAACTCATTGATCCATGTCGCATTGTACTGCTCATCATACGTAATGATACCAACCTCGCCAAAGGACAGGGCATCCTTGGCGTCATGTCCCAGAATATGGGAGATATCGATATCCCGCTGTTCCTTATCACGCTCATACTTCAATACGATCCAAATGATGACAAGGATATTCAGAATCAGCAGAATCGTCATGGGCAGAATCTGAAGACCCGGAATTCCGGCCATATACAGCACAAACAATGCCGCAGCTTCCGCAATCAGTATAATTGCGATTTGAACCTTAAAATTTTCCAAACGATCCATTTATGACACCTCGTTTCATTTTATCTCTCAGCAGAAACAGGATATCCGCAATGCCGATTACGGCAATGACATCCTGTACATAGGGCACAAAGACTGCAATCATCAACAGCAACACAAATGCGCGCTTTCGTAACAGCACCAGCAGTCCCATGATACACATCGCTCCGCAGGCGATTGCATGGACCTTGCAGACAAGGTAGGCCCCCAGCAGTATCGTCGAAGCTTCCTGGTTTAATTTTAGCACATTTCCACTGTAAAATAGAACCCAAATGACAAGAATCAGCCATCCGTTCCATTTCGAAGCACGAATACTGAGAATATTGTTCATCGGATGCACCCTGATATGCAGACGGGAAAGCAGGATGTTTCCAATCATATGGATGCACATCGTCTGCAGCACGCTCATGAGAACAGCTACCAGAACAACAATGATCGTTACGGTTTTCATGAGATCGATTCCGGTATGGATGTTCATAAGCTCCAGTATGGTTTTCACCAGCTCGATATCCTCTGCCGGATCATACCCGAATACAGCCGCAAGCAAAACGGTTGTGACCAGATAGGAAAAGAATGTGAAGATACCGCTGAAAACAAGCAGCGTACCGTTCTTCCAGCCTTTTCTCACCCCGCCACCATATACAAGTCCCACAACGATGCAGCTGAAGAGATAAAAGATCGTTGTCGGTGAGCTGATCATGAAGGAAAGCAGCAGCATACTGACAGAGGGAACCAGTGCATTGTGCACTCCGTATTTTGCCGTATAGACAAGAATGGGGAAGGTCAGTACCCAGTACATGAAATATTCCAGCATATTGCCAAGCTGCCGGTTGATAAACAGGACCAGTCCGACAATGGCGCACATCATTGCCCCTTCTGTTATCTTGCGTGTCTGCTTGTTCATATCATCTGCTTCCTTTCTTTCTTCATAGTGCCTCAGCAATGCTCCGTGCCGCCCTGTGCAGGGATACAGCTATGAAAAAACTCCATCCTGCGACAGATGGAGTGAATATGCGATATTATTCGCTTACGTAAGGCAGTAAAGCCATCTGGCGTGCACGCTTGATTGCAGTAGCCAGCATACGCTGATATTTTGCACGTGTACCTGTTACACGTCTTGGAATGATTTTTCCGTTTGCGGAAATGAATCTTTTCAATAATTCAATATCCTTGTAGTCGATGCTTTCAATTTTATTTTTCGTAAAGTAACATACTTTTTTACGTCCCATACGCTGTTTTTTGAATGCCATAGAAAATCTCCTTTCTACCATTAAAATGGTAAATCATCACTTGCGATATCCAGTGTATCGCTGCTTGTAAAGTCATTGGAGTAGGACTGGGAGCTGCTGTTGTCACTCTGGTAGCCCTGATTGCTTCCCTGATCATAATCAGGTACATAGGCATTGCTGTTCGCATTGCTTGCGGCAGCGCTTTTGCTTTCCAGAAACTGTACGCTGTCTGCGACAACTTCTGTTACATAAACGCGTTTCCCACTCTGATCATCATAGCTGCGTGTCTGGATTCTTCCTTCCACACCGACCAGTGATCCTTTATGTGTATACTGTGATACGATATCCGCTGTTTTATTCCAGGCAACCGTGTTGATGAAATCAGCGTCCGGCTGTCCCTCCTGCTTGAAACGGCGGGTACATGCTACAGTAAAAGAAACAACAGATGCACCGTTTGCAGTCTTACGCAAGACAGGATCTTTCGTTAAACGACCGACTAATACGACTCTATTGATCATATGTCCATCCTCCTAAGTCTTACTCTTCGTCCTGAGTTTTGATAATCATATAACGTACGATGCTGTGGTTGATACGTGCCAGACGCTCGAATTCGTGAATTCCTTCGTTGTTGGCAGTTGCATTTACGACAACATAGTAACCTTTTTTCATGTGATTGATTTCATACGCGAACTCTTTCACGCCCCATTCGTCTACCTTATCGATAGTACCCTCGTGGTCAGTAATAATCTTGTGGAAACTGTCCATCAGTTTAGTGCGTGCTGCATCATCCAGGGATGCGTTCACGATGTACATGATTTCGTATTTTTTCATTCTGTACACCTCCTCGTGGTCTTAAGGCCCTATATCCGTTATGTATAGAGCGGGGAGTAGAGATTTCTACCCGTCTATTGATTATAGCACGGGGAAGGGATGAAGTAAAGTGATAATTTGACTTTTTCCAGATGGCAGAGAGCTGCTGTTGTTTTATTTGAGCAAACAGATGGCAGATCGATAACACGCTGTGGTTATCCTTATATATAGGAATGTATTCATGGCGATATTTCTGATAGAATCACGTTTTAATTAGCGGGATAAGAAGGAAGTGAGCACATCAATTCATTGTAAAATGTATTGACTTCATACCATATAATGTTTATACTTTAAGTACTGAGACAAAAGGTCTGTAAAGACTGGAAAAGAGAGTGGACAGTTGGAGCCGTACACTCTCTTTTTTTTGGAGGTCTGAGACAAAAGGGGGTGTGTGATTTCTACATGCAGGATAAGGACTGCCGCAAAAATGAGATCAGTTACATAGCGTTGTTACCTGTGGCTCCGCCGCTCGATGAGATAGATCAGCGTCAGAAACATCAGGTACGCTATAATCTGATCCGTATGTACGCCCCCTTTCTTCAGCACACAGAACCTCATGCCCATACTGACACCTCCACTATTACATACGGATTTTTATGATCGAATTCCTAAATTTTACATCATTTCCTTAAAAATAACCTATATAAAAATTAGATAATCGTATAATGTAAAGTTTTTTCATTGATTTCAATTATAAGAATTCCTCACACAAGAAATACTTTTGTTATGTAACAGCTGATATTTTCAATGCGATACAGTTACACTATTTACCTGTTTTATTCTGTATCTACTTTGAGCTTTTATTTGCATCCCAATATGAAAATAACGTCCCGTTACATACCGGTTCTGAGTGCTATACTAAAGAAAAGAAAGAAGGGATTCGATGAAACTGCTGATTGGATCAGTTACGAAGTGTGAAGAAATTAAACTGGCAGTCCTGTCCATGGATTTACCGCTTATCTATCAGGGTAAGAAGGGACTGCAGATGGTTTTCGACTGTGCATCTGATGAGGATGAGAAAATTATTCTGAGAAAGGTAAAAGACGAATTGAAGCAGCTGCCGGAGCTTGGCGGCATCTTCTACAATGTGACATGTGGATAAGCAGATAGCCTGTAGCCTCACTTTACAGCACAAGAAAGGAAAGCACTTCTGATGAATTACAGAATCATGCTTTCCTTTTTCATACAGCTTAGTTTCTGTTTCTAATACTGTCCGCCCTGGCTTATGTTACACGTTGTCACATGTTCCTTATTTATCAAATAGAAGAATGCTCATTCTTCTGTTTTTCAACACAAGTCACTCTGGTTTTCGCAAGATAATCATGCAGTGCGCGATGCGAGTCTGTTTTCATTACAAGAATAAGGGATAACGCTGTAAGAATCATCCCTGCTAACTGCCAGTAATAATCTACATAATAGCTCAGTGACAGGGTCACCAGCTGCCGGATATAGTTTGATGTGACAAATGCTGCACCCTCCAGCAGGAAGCCGCCGATAACCTGCCGTTTTAACAGGGTAATCAAATCCACTGCTGTACCATCCGTTTTTTCCATGCGGTAACCGGCAACACGTTTTCCAAGTGTCTGCCCCGGCCAGATACGCCATGGAACATATACATAATAAAACAGCGCAAACAAAATGCAGAGTGCCCCGGCAAGAAAGGCCCAGCTGCGTGCATAACCAAGTGATTCAAAAACATACAAGCCGCCAAATCATACAATTCTTTTATGATGATTAGCATTGAAGGACTCGCGTCTATTTTAAAATGAACTACTCAAAGCACACGCTATCCGGTATTCAAAAAAAAACAGATGAATTCAACTTCAAAAACTCGATCGACTTCTATTTGTCTCCTGATTATACGATAGATATTGAGACAGAAAGTCCGAAATTGTAAAGACAGTTAAGGCGGTCGGTTCTTTCTTACTTTAGGGTGTTTACAAACAGAGAGAATTCAACTTCTATTGATAAATATAGTGTTAAATTCTCCCTGTTTTAAATTTACCCACAATCAAGTAAGAACCTCGGCTAAGCAATCACTCTCTTTTTTGTTTAGAGGTCTGCAATAGAAGAGATGTGAAGCATTGTTACCTTCAGGATAAGGACTGCCGCAAATAAGGGAAAACCACTACTCATAGCTTTTTCTAATTAGAAATGTCAGAATATTGTTTCCGGTCTTTCCCGACACGGTGTACCACTTGCATCACAGGATCTATTGAGTGCAGCAACTCCCCATCCACAGCCCCATGCAAAATCAGCTGTAGAACGGAACTGTGTGATTGCTGAGGATACGCTCATCGTTCCTAAATTAATCACTTCAATATGACAATGCGCACCTGTAGAATTGCCGCTATGCCCTGTTAATGCCAGTAATTGTCCTTTTTTAACCTGAGTACCAGCTGATACAGCAAAACCTTCACGCGATAAATGAAAGAAGCTGATAGCATATGTTGTACCACCTGCCTGTATCAGCATATGAATTGTATTGCCTCCACCTGCAGGATAACCAACCCAGTTATTGAGGAATCCACCGTTAGATGGTACCGGATTATTTGCATATAAGATGATACCGTCAGCGGGAGCAACAAGAGATGTACCAACCGGTGTCGCAATATCCAGGCCTAAGTGAACACCACCATCCGGATATGCCCAGGTTCCTGCAGATACGCTGCCCCCCTGAACTGGCATAATTAGTGTGCCATTGCTGCTGAAATTCAATTTCCCTGCTACAGAAGTATTAATATCGATCATATTATTTTCTATACTGGCGATATCCACCTGTACAGAACGCATCTTTTCATTCAACTCAGCTTCTTGTTTAAGATACTTTTTTAATAGCTCTTCTTCCTGTTTTTTTGCCTTTTCAGTCTCTTTTTTATGTTTCTCATTCTCTGCTTTTTTCGCTTCAACGTCAGCTTTCAGACGGTTCTCCTCACTTTTTTGATGATTTAGCTCATCTTTATCTTTCTGCAGCTTCTTGATTTCTGTCTGATCACTGTCTGTAATCCTTCGAAGTCCATCTACTTTACGAATCATATCGACAAGATTATTGGAACCCATGATTACTTCCACATTCATATTAGTACCGATCACTGCCTGCTCATTAAGCATTCGATCTGTAATAATTTTATTACGCTGATCGATATCCCTTTGTTTCTTTTTTATTTCAACATTCAGCTTTTCTATCTGAATTTCAATGGTACGGATATTAACCTCATTGCGTTCGATGCTCTTATCTAGTTTATCAATCAAGGACTGCAGTTGTTTCATCATTGTACTGATTTCCTCAATATTATTTTTAATTGATGAAATTTTGGTATTTAATGAAGACGCTTCATCTTCCAAATCAGAACTGATACCTGCGTAATACTGCTTAAACCTATTACATTTTTGTGCTTCTGCTTCACTCTCTTGTGCCACACTACATTTATTCAGCCAGTTCTCTTCTTTACCTTCAAAATCTACAGCATATAAAGAGCTTTGATTTAACGATGCAAGCAGACAGCCTGACAATGCTGTGTACAATACTGCTTTGATTTTTCTATTTGTCATATCTACCTCGTTTTTGTCTATACCTCGTTAACTTATACAGAAAGATATCAGAGCCAGTAGTTTTCCGGACGCTCTCTGCATGGTGCGCTGCCACAGGCGTTCGGTGCCTCTGCATTCCACCCTGTTCCAAATGTAAGGTCGTTATTACTGTTATAAATATTCAATGCCTCAGACATACTCATATTACCAACACGAATGATTTCCACATGGCAATGATTCCCCAAACTCCATCCGGAGTCTCCTGAATACCCAAGCACCTGCCCCTGTGATACCTTCTGTCCTGGGGTAACTGCAATAGAAGTCATATGATAAAATGGCATTGCATAGATAGTATTTCCCTTTTTTGTAAGAAGCAATACATTATTTCCACCGCCAATCGGAATACCGCAGTTACTGTAACCATTTCCACATCCTGAATATGTATGAAGGATGACTCCAGCTGCAGGAGCCTGTACAGGGATATTTATTGTACCTCCTGTAGAGAAGTCCATCCCCATATGACCGCCTCCGCCAGGATAATGCCATGTTCCAGATTCATAATGCCATCCATAGGATAGAGGTACCAGAAAAGAATCGTTATTTGAAGTATCATTCGGGTGATTTGGAACCACTGGTTCCTGAGGTGTCTGCGTATCTGGTTTTTCAATATCATTATTGGTATTGTTGTCAGGTTTAGCAGTATCCGGCTTTTTCGGCTTATCAAATTCTTCTGCTATTGCCAGGTCAATTTTAGGAAGTGATGTCTGGGCCATTTGGATCTGACGCTTCTGCGCACTCAGCTTTGACTCCTGCTTATGATAGCCGTTCAGTAGTTCCTGCTTCACATTGTTCAGTGTTTCAACCCGCAACTTATCATCCTTTATATTGTTTTGCTGCTCAATTAGAAGCTCTTTTTGCTCTTTCACAATGGCGCGATCCTCGTTGAGTTTTTGCTTTTCCTTGTTCAGTATACTGATTTGTTCGTTTTCATACGTGTTTAATTCACCAACGATTTCCGTGCGACGCAAAAGATCAACAAAACTTGATGATCCCATAAGGAAATCGATATAGTAATTGCTTCCGGTGTAAGCCTGCATTTCAATCAGACGTTCGCGCATCTGTTTATCACGTTCTTTGATATCGTTTTCCTTCTCACTGATTTTAGCATTCATATCCTCAATGGAGTTTTGCATAGTTTCAATATTCAACTGAACTTTATGTATCTGTTTATCATACTGCTCTATTTTTTCATTATTCTCTTTAATGAGAGGAGCAATTTTATCAATATTCCCTTTCACTTTGCTAATTTGATTTTTTATTTCTTTGATTTCATCATCTAGGTTATTCGATTTGTTCTGTAAATATTGTTTATACTGTCTGCATAATCCTTGTGTTTCAGAATTTTTGATCACTTCACATTTTGCATTCATTTCATCTTCTTTACCTTCAAAATTTTCTGCATACATGAAATCGTAATTGCTGATGAATAGGATACCTGCAGCAAACAATGCTAATATAAGCCCTTTTTGTTTATGAAGCATAGCTGTTTTTTCCATTTTCCTTTCTTATACTCCTAGTATCTTTTTATTATTATCTAAAAATGCTGCATCACCATTGCAATGCAGCATTCCCTTATTTATGTTCCGTTTTCAAATTTTTAACTATTAACTACAACTACCATATTTATTATTCGGATTATGTTCGTATAGAGGCCCTGCATTCACCCAAACATACACATCTTTTCCCCACTTATCTTTGAATTTTAATTTTACAGTATTAGCTGTTGCATTATTTGCATATACATAAAAGCCTAAATTATGTATTTGCGCAAATTTACCATCTGGATGAAAATATTCTCCAACACGAAGTATTTGATCTAAACTGCCAGTACCGCCAACAGAACTTTGATACACCTCAATCAAGGACCAAGCGGGTAACCAAGCTTTCAAATTATTATTATAAATTAAATCCTTTGCTGCATCTACTTTATCCACTCTGTATGAAGTCATACCACTATTTCGCGGTGAAAACTGTGCATATTCGCCTGGTTGAAGTATATCATCACAAGGATTCATTACCGCTCTCCCATCTGGATTTTCAGTAGTCGCTGCTGTAACATTAGTTCCTAACAGAGGTATTGCAAGCATCATCATTAAAACCATTTTACCAATTTTTTTCATTTTTTCTTCCTCCTATAAATAGTTAAATATATTATATTACAATTTTTGGTTAATTACAATCGAAATTATATAGGAACCTGCAATTCGGACGAAAAGGTATTTTGTAAAAGATAAGAAAGAGTTATAGTATAGATGAAGGGATGGTGATGGATATGCTAGCGAAAAAAGATAAAGAAAAAGCTATTGAGTTCTTAAAAGAAGGAAAGATAAAAGACCTACTCACCTATGTTCCTCAGGTAGCTGATGAAATTGTCATCAATGCTGAAAAACATCATAAACTCATTTCTACTTTTGATGAAACCTTTCCTAACCAGAATTCACACAGAGATGCTATTCCTCCTAGTGTTTTTCTTACATTAGGCCTATTGCCAGACTGAAGAATTTCCAGTCCATGGCTTCTTTTCCTCTTGCCACTACAAACCCATATCTGCTGGAGCATCTGAATTTTGTAATTCATACCGGAAAAGAAGGTCTTTTCAACGAAAAGAATGTCAGAATGTTTTCGAAAAAGTATAAGGGCAGCTTATTTGTGGAATATACGAATGATTTCCTCTTAAAACTTTTTGGAAACACTATATTTAGAAATATGCATAACTTCAGTTATGACTGTTCTGAAATCCCAGTCAACTTAAAAAATGATAAGTTTGAACATTCCTCAGTGATTACTGAAAAAAAGGTGAAAAGATCAGAAGATATAAATTAGGGGTTTTACGTGGTCAGCTGCCACATGGTGGCGGATCCATGTCAGATTGTATTCGGACAGCTGAAAACCCATGATCTGAATCTCTCCAGAGATTCCCTGACCAGCAGTCCGTGGCTCAAAAAAGGTGACAACCTGAATGTTGACAGAGGATTCCTTGATCATCTGCTTATGAGGGATTTCAATGAAAAAGGAGTATCCGTCACAGTTCCTACAAAAAAGAATATGGAGATATACAAAGAGGCTGTAGCCATTGCTATAAAAGAAAATGACTGGGGCATCCATCCAAACCCAAAAAGAAAAAAACAGAAGATACAGCTGGTAAAGGATCTTGCGCCATTTTACCAGGGAGATCCGGCAAAAGAAGAATCTGATGGTATCTGAAGACAAGAAATATGCATATGCAGTAATACTGTGCACTGATACAAGGCTCACAGCAAGAGAAATCATCGAAAATTATGAAACAAGATGGCGATGTGAAGAGGATTATCGTCAGCTGAAGGAATTCTGAAAACTGAATACCTTCACAACTACAAGGTACGAAGGGATTCTTCTGGAAATGATATGCTGTATCATTGCATACGCATTATGCGAACTGTATAAAGAAACACCAAAAGGAGAAAAGTACAGAAAGCATTGCCTGATGAAATATATAGAATATGACAGGAAGTTATTCAGAATGTCTGAATTGGGCTGTGTTTTGGTAGTACCTCATTATTATGTAGTTCTGGAGATGAAGGAGATCATGAAATTGTACAGGTATTGCGATGAGGAGACATGCAAGTTGATTGATAAGAAAATAGGCAGTTAGCTGAAAAAACGCTTTTCAAAAAAATCGGGGCCTTTTCTGCGCCAAAATAAAAAAATCAGTCTTTCATCTCAGAGATTATGATAGATCTCATTATATTGACTGATTTTTTTTGCATACATTAATTTAACCCTATCCTATGGTCTAATTTATCTTTTGTCCGAATTGCAGAAAAAAAGACACCTATACTTTTTTGTATAAATATCTCTCATCTATATTTCTTTAACTTAATGACATTGGCATCTAGTGAAATTTTTGTTACTATTCACAGTCGAATTCAATTGTATGAAACTCAGTTTAATGAAACTATCTGTAATGAAAAAAGTACATAGTCTTGTTCCAACTCTTGAATAACCTACATTCCTATGAGAAATCACATATTTTAGCTTTAACTGTGAATAGAACAAATTTTTAATTACCCCTGATTTCCTCTTTTCTCATATGTCAACTTCCTTAACTCTTGGCAGTGCCTTATTGATATAGGTTTAAATTAATTATTTATATTTCCCTATACGTAAAACAGACCAAATAATTACAGTAAATGTATAGTTAATCTCATATATCCATTTGAATACCATAAAGCATGAAATTTTAATATTTCAAAAATCACTAATTAATAATATCATATATTTTTACAAATTAATAGTCTAGTTATTTAATATAGTTTTATATATAATTAAAGTGTAAAAATTAGGGTCATGTTGAGGAGGAGAAAGAAAATGAAAAATAAATTATTGGGGTATCCAAAATATTTGGGGGGCTAAACTTTAGGGGTCAATTTAGGGGTCTGAACTTTGAGGGACACTTTAGGGGGATAAATCCCAAAAGAAACAGGTGGCATTCATCTGTTTCTTTTTCTATA
>NZ_JAHOOJ010000021.1:0-73014 GCF_019132535.1 Erysipelatoclostridium sp. DFI.2.3
TACTTACTTCTACCTATTTGAAACCCTTTCTAACGCTATATTTATGCTCTGTATAGACTTTTGTAGAAGAAAGTTCCACATTTTTTATTCGCCTTTTGAAAGTGGAATTTAACTTTTCACTTCAGCACAGCAGACTGGTATAAAAACCATAGGGAGCTGCTGCATACGAAAATGGTTGCACGCTATATTGGAGCCGGTCCCTACTATGCAGTTGCACAGGAAGGTGGTTTGAAGATCGCAGAAGCTGCATCTATTGCAGCTCTTGCTTATGAGCAGGAGGAATTTATGCATACCGGAACCACACAGATACAAAAGGATGCTCTATTATTTTTGATTGCTCCAGACGGTGTACAGGAAAAGCGAATGCTGGAGCTGATACGCTGGTGTCGGTTATATAGCGATTATGTAATACTAATCGCAAATCATTCTCATCCATTGAAAGATTCCAAAGCACTACTGTGCCACTTTCAAGATGATCCGTATTGCAGCGTCATGGAGTATATGGTCCCCTTTCAAATGCTTGCTCACCTGCTTGCGGAAGATAGAGGTCTGAGTGTTGTTCATGCGGCAAATGATGGTGCATCTGCTTATTTGAAGACGCACACAGAGGAGGTATGATTCATGAAATACATCATAGCGACCCATGGATATCTTGCGGATGGCTATGTCAGTTCCATACAGGTGTTAACAAAAAAGAACAATATTTACGCTGTTAATGCCTATGTTGATGACAGGGATGCTGCGCTGCAATTAAAAACAATCATTGAATCCTTTGAGAATCAGGAGGAAATTATCATTTTCACAGATCTCATGTGTGGAAGCATGACGCAGGCGGTAGCTCCTTATCTGGACAGATATAATGTACGTTGCATTACAGGAATCAATTTACCGCTGATTCTGGAGTTCGTACTAACGACAAGCACCATTGATGACGCTTATATAGAACACACTATTCAGGAAGCGCAGAAACAGATGGTGTTTGTCAATCACCTACTAAAGCAAACACAATAAAGCGAAGGACTTATTCAAGCTGTATAAAATGCTATAATTTTGTGAAAGCATATTAACGTAAAAAACGTTAGTCGTGAATAAAGCAATTATAGCAAGCTGTGGATAAGTCTTTTTATCATGTATGCTAAAATAAATGAAAAGTAAAACCTTTTTTCAAATCAAATCGTTAAGTAAGTGAGGAGGCGGCATATGAGAGAACAGCAGATCCTGCATAAAATAAAAAAAGGCGATCAGCAGACATTAAATAACTTCATACAAGACCTCTATCCATACGTCTATTCCTTCACATATCGCAAAATGCAGGGAGACGACAGTGCAAAGGATATTACACAGGAAGTGTTTGTGCGCTTCATCCGTCAGCTTCCCATGTATCATGCGCAGGGCAAGACGCTGCATTACCTATACCGGATTGCCAGTAACCTGTGTCATGACTATCACCGAAAAATGCAGCGTGATCTGCACACGGATATTGACAGGCAGGAAAACTTAATTTCTGCGGACAGTGATGTACATGAAGTCATTCTCGATCAGATACGAAATGAAGAGCTTATGTATTACATAGGGGAGCTGTCTGATTCTCAACAGGATGTAATTCTATTGAAATACTACCATCAGATGACATTTAAGGAAATAGCGCAGAGCTTCTCAATTCCCGTATCCACAGTGAAAACAAGACACACGGCGGCATTAAAGCGGCTTTGTGCATTATGGAAAGAAGGAGGTTATCATGAAACAGAAACTCATACAGGTAGATGAGGCAGCGATGGAACAAACGATTCTTCTCTGTCAAAAAGAGCAGGAACAATACATACAAAAAAACTGCACCTCTTTGCTACAGCTGATTCTTCGCTATATGTGGCTAGATTTTCGCTTCTATATGATCCTATCTATTATCGGACTATTGATTTCGATACTGCTGATAACGCTGGATGCAGTCAATGCTCAGATTTACACTGCTATTTACTTTTTCATACTGGGTATTTCTGCACTTTATGAATATTATAAATGCAGCCACTACAGGATGCTGGATATCATCAGTCCTGTTTACCTGAATCCCTGTCGCGCCTTCCTGATTCGTACAGCCGGTATCGCCTTAAACGGGCTCGTGATGTCTTTTATATTACTGGTGATATTCATCCTTAAAGAATCCTGGATTCCTGCTGATTTTATCATGACCGGTATCGTTCCGCTGTATGCCATGCAAATTATTTTTACACATTTAATACACAGAATCAAAGGCTATATATCCGCACTTGCCGCATACTCCATGTTTTATTGTATATATCTTTTTATATACAGTCAGTATATCCGGTACATGATATCCAATCCTCAGGCGGTGCTGGTTATACTTATCGTTTCTTGTTTAACGCTTTTCAATATGCGGCAGTTGAATAAAGGGATGTCGGATACAGAAAGGAGGCAGCAAAAATGGAGCTGGTTATAGAACATATCAATAAATCATTCAAAAAGAATCAGGTGCTGTATGATGTAAATTTAACGATTGAAAAGGGTGTACATGGCCTACTTGGTGCAAACGGAAGCGGCAAAACAACGCTGATGAGAATTCTGTGCGGACTGCTTCCAAAGGATGGCGGCAGCATCAGCTATGACGAAATAGACGCTTTAAAACAGTATGATGTCTATGCGTCAAAAATCGGCTATATGCCACAGCATTTTGGTTTTTATCCGCACTATACCGTCTATGAATTCCTGGAATATATGAGTATACTGAAAAATCAGTCAAAGCAATACAGCAGAAAAAGAATTGACGAGCTGCTGCATATTTTGCATCTGGAGGATAAGCGGAAAACAAAAATGAAACAGTTATCCGGCGGTATGCTGCGTAGAGTGGGAATCGCACAGGCACTACTAAATAAACCGGAGATTCTCATACTGGACGAGCCGACTGCCGGGCTGGATCCAAAGGAACGCATTATCTTCCGCAATCTGATTGCATCCCTCTCACAGGAATGCATCGTTCTGCTTTCCACGCATATCGTAAGCGATATCGAAACCATCGCAGACGATATCATCGTTATGAAGGAAGGAAAAATCATTCTTCATGATACACCAAAAGAGCTACTTCATACTATGAAGGAAAAGGTATGGCAGGTAACACTTCCGAAAAAGGAGGCACTCTCCCTTATGGCTTCCCATATTATCGTAAAGAGTCATAATGTCGATAATGACATCGAACTGCGTATTGTGGCTGATGATTGTCCACATACCCTGGCTCATAATATAACGCCTGATCTGGATGATCTTTATTTATATTATTTTAAAGAAGGTGATTTCCTATGAGACGATTGATTCAATCTGAATTTAAAAAGATTTTCAAAAGCAAAATCAACATCGTATTGCTGCTTATCCTGTTTATCTTCAATGGCTACCGCACCTATCAGGTTTACCATCAGCCACTGCAGTACCGCACTGATATCGTCATGAAGGATGAAAACGGAATAGAAAGAACAGGACTTGCATATTGGAGGCTTGCCGATCAGATTCAGCATTCCTATGCGGGAACCCTCAGTGAAAAGACCATACAGCAGATGGATAAAGACTTCCGCGCCATTATGAACAAGTATACAGAAACAACGCTGGATGAAGAAAAAATGAAAGCTGTATATGGCGATAATTATGAAACCTTACTGAAAGACGCACGCAGCGGTAAGTATACCGGTAAGGAAGTCAATGAATTATTTGAAAACTATATGCAGATCAGTGGAGGTATTTCCTATGAGGAAATCGAAGGAAGCGACAAAGTAAAGGTACATGTTGAAGATTATTTAAAACATGACGGTGTGCGCCAGCTGTATAGTAATATCTATGATTATTATATTGAGGATAAAAAGGATGTTGCCGATTATGAAAACTTCTCTTCTGACGCCCAGAGAAAGTGGCTTCATCCGGATCAGTTAAGTAAGGAACAGCTTAATATTGAGATTGCCGGCTTTGAGTATCCGGACAGCATATACGATGCCACGATGGAGAATTTCATAAACCGCTATAAATCAGCCTCTCATGAGATTGACAGCAATATTCCAAATACACTGTTCGTTGAAGCTTTGTATAATCTGGAATTCGCTTCGCTGCTTATTCTTGTTATCATTCTGGCAAATACCTTCGCCATGGAGAAGCATTATAAGACCTATCAGATTATGATTCCCACAGCTGCCGGAAACAAAAAGATAACTGCGGCAAAGCTGTGTGCAGGTATATTGCTTGCGCTTGGAATCGTACTCATACAATTTCTTATCGTATATATCATGTCCTGTATGTTCCTTCCACTGCGTGGTCTGAATCTGACTTATTATTCCCAGTCGCAGGCATCATTGAATATCACAGCCTATGTATTTACTTATCGAACGCTGATTGTGAATGCTATGCTGCTGATCAGTATCGCATCAATGGCAACCGCCTTTATCACTATGCTTTTTTCCTATATCATAAAGAATCGTTTTGCGACAGTGATTCCACTGCTTCTGGTGACGCTGATCAGCGGATTTACAGGCTTTTTCAATCAGCTTTAGCCAGGCATGGTGATTGATCAGTTCTTTCCTTCCCAGATGGTACATTTCACACAATTTTTCAAAGTCGCATTGAATCCTCATCTGGGTGAAATGCTGCCGTATTTCAGTATTCGCGGTTATTCGCTGGCCTGGAAGAATGTTATTATGCTGTTCTGGATAGTTTCGATTGTCATCATATCCCTGTGTATGCTTCAGCATTCCCGCAGGCATGTGAAGAACTGCAGCTGATAAGCAATATCAATTCAAATCAATAATATCCTTTAAAGCAGGTTACAATCTGATAACAGTGATATAAGCATTACATAAAAATCATATGGCAATCTCTTAGCAAATGATTCATTTAGTGACAGTCTATGGCGTTTTATATGATAATCCAGATGATCCACAGGCACTGCTGCTTCAGGAAAGTATACAGAAAGAGGGTCTTTCCAGCGTTGTAGAACGCATTACCGGCTTTCCAAAAACACATGAACTACATCATGCCATCCTGCAGCATTATGAAAGCTTAAAAAGAAATTGATACGGCTGGCGAAATAGCACTGTGACAGAAAGGCTTATCGCCCAGCAATATGAAACAAGCAAGAGAAGATTGGAAAGTATTCCACTTGTAATTGTATTCGCTTAATCCATGAGGCATAAGATTACCAGCGACAAGTGATTTTATGCTTTTTATTTACGTAGGAATCGCTATGTATGCTTATATACTCTATTCGAAATAAGCCTGATACATGTAAGAGTATAAGTTCAACACATTACAACGAAACATCATAAAAAACCTCATTCCTGCTTTACTTTCTTAGAATGAGGTTCAACGTTTTCCTTTTTAAACCTGATAATACTCCAGCAGATAGGTCTCCGCTTCTTCACACCATACATTATGATTTCTCTCACATATATCTGCCAGTGTTTTAAACAACGGATTTTCAGACTGCCTGCTGCGGAAATTTTCAATCGCAGTCAGTGGCAGATCGATATGCGGATAAATCAGTTTTTTCCCTCCCGGTATATTTGGCAGATTCAGAATTGTTTCCGGTGCAGCCTGCAACCCACCGATATGTGTAATCATATAGCTTGGATTCAGTCTGTTTTCTGCAGACAGCGTAAGGCATTCCAGCATATCCTGCGTTGATCCGCCAGAGGTTCCCACAATATGCGTTCCTTCATAATGCACATTGTAGAAATTAAACGGTACTGCAAATTGTTTATCGGTTGGTCCTGCAAAGAAGTTCAGACATCCATCATTTCCCAATACTGCGTCAGCCTGCTTCAGAAGTGCTGGTACTGCGGCAAATACAAACACATCATCAAAGCCGGTGCCCCTGCTAAGCTTTCGCAGCTCACTTACTGCATCTATATCCTTTGTATTGATATAAATCAATGTTTTCCCCTGTTTCTTTGCCGCTTCTTCCGGTATCAGTGTACGTGCACGTTCCAGACGCTGCTCATCGATATCAGTCACTACAATCAGCTTTGATGAAACCGGCCCATTCACTGCATAATCAATCGCTCCGATTCCCATCGGTCCGGCACAGCCCATAAGCGCCAGCTTTCCCTGTTCCTTTACGCCCATGAAATGCTCATATACATACTGTTTTGTATGATAGGTCGCATGGTATGCTCCGATAATGCAGGACATTGGTTCACTGAGGGATGCATTCGCAAAGTAATTTCCTTGGTAAGGGAGTACACACCCCAGATCAATGGCGATTTTCGGAATAATGCAGTAGGTGGCATTCCCTCCGAAATATTCATAGCTGTAGCCTGCGGAATAACCGCTTGGAAGCCCCATCGCAGGCTGCAGTACAAACTTTTCACCCGGCTGAAATCTGTCTTTCAGATGGTTTCCTACTTCCATGATTATGCCTGTAAACTCATGACCGGTAATCGGCGGACGCTCGCTGATATTATCCGGTACACGCTTGTGATCCTCCCCCAGAAGCGCTGCCTTGTACGTAGACAGACAGATACTGTTTGATATATTCTTCACCAGCAGTTCATCATCCCCGATTGGCGGTAATTCCAGTTCCCTAACTTGTATGGTATTCTTTCCGCATAGTACGGCAGCTTTTGCTAACATGATATCCTTCCCTTCTCTAGTTTTCTGTATTGCTGATTTCTTCGAAAAGCGCATCCAGATTCGGATCATTCATGAAATTCTGAATGGTGATAATACGGCGATTAGGAAATTTCAAGCGTGCTCGATCCAGCAGACTGATGTGCGTTACGATAACATCTGCCTCATCCGGCACCTTTTCAATAGCATAATTACGTACTGTTTTTTCAACTCCTATTTTCTGAAGACGCTTCTTGAACGCTGTAGCCCCTAACGCACTGCTTCCAAGTCCGGCATCACATGCAAATGCGATATATGCAATATCCTTTAAGGCCTCTGCTTCTGTCTGTAATGAAGATGCAAGGAGATCCTTTCCTTCCTGCTTCATAGCCTTGGATTTCTCAATGCTCTTCTCCAGCTTTTCATCACCGTTATCCTTGCTTGTCTTTAAAATAAGGGAAGCAAGCAGGAAGCTGATCACGGTAGCTGTTACTACACCTGCCAGAATACCGATGAAATTTCCTCTTGGAGTCAGAGCCAGATATGCAAATATAGAACCCGGGCTCGGTCCGGCAACCAGACCTGCTCCGAAAAATTCAAACACCATGATACCGCATGCGGAACCGATAATCATCGGAAAGATCATCAGCGGCTTCATGAGCACATATGGGAAATAAATTTCATGAATACCGCCTAAGAAATGAATAATGATCGCGCCTGGTGCTGTTTTCTTACTGTTTCCCTTACCGAAGAAAGAGAAGGCAAGCAGAAGACCAAGCCCGGCACCGGGATTACTGGCAACCATAAAGAAGATGGATTTCCCTGCTTCCGCAGCCTGCTGCATTCCCAAAGGATAATAGACGCCCTGATCAATAACATTGTTCAGGAACAGTACCTTTGCAGGCTCATTTACTACAGATAACAGCGGCAGGAATCCTGTTTTCACAAGTGATGTAATCATACTGGTGATCATTTCATTCGCAAACTCAATAACAGGTCCGATTGCTGCGTAAGAGCAAAGACTCAGAATCATTGCGATAATACCAAGGGAGAAGTTGTTGACAACCATCTCAAATCCGGCAGGAATTTTTCCGTCAATCAGCCGGTCAAACTGTTTTACACACCATGCACTCAGCGGTCCCATAATCATTGCGCCAAGAAACATATTTACTTCAGAACCAACAATCAGTCCAAAGGTTCCTACACATCCAGCAATCGCCCCACGTTCGCCGTGTACCAGTTTTCCCCCGGAATAGGCAAGCATCATTGGCAGCATATACTTTACCATTGGCGCTACCAGTTCATTGAAGCCTTCGTTCGGTATCCATCCTGTAGGGATGAACAGAGCCGTTATAAATCCCCATGCGATAAAGGCACCCATATTCGGGATGACCATAGCGGTCAGAAATCCACCGAATGCCTGCAGCTTCGCTCGATTCATTTTATTTCCTCCTTACAAAATCTCATATCCTGTGACAGTCTGAGAGTCAGATCCGCCTGCATGGAATGCTGTAGGACCCGCGAAACATTTCTGCCGTCACTGCGTTCGTAAAACGCAATCGCTTCGCTGCGGGAAAGTCCTCCCTGTATCTTCCGCTCAATCAGACGCTGTTTCAGCATGTCCTCTTCGGCTTGAATGAAGATACTGTAATCACAGAACTGTTTCAGCTCCTTCCAGCCTTCCTCCTGTAACAGAAGCCAGTTTCCTTCGAGAAGCAGTATATCCTTGGATATCTGTATCTGATCCTCGACAACATCATGCAGATTTCGATCATAAACCGGCCAAGTTATATCCTGATCTCTGATGATACGTAAAGCCTCTGTCAGTTTTTTTATATCAAAGGTTTCCGGACAACCTTTAACATCACGTAATGGGATCCTGATTCCATCCTTCAGCATGGTATGGGAATCAAGGTAGCGCTGCGGATAATGAAACCCGTCTAATCCGATATCCTGTATTTCACAAAGCTGTTCATCAACTCTGGACAGATGGGCGAGTACACTAGCCAGTGTGGATTTCCCTACAGCCGGCGGTGCAGCGAGAAAGACCAGAAGCCGTCGTTTTTTCTCTTTCTGAAATTCACTCAGCTTACGAAGCAGCGGAAGGAATATCATTTCCATATCCTCCTGCTCATAATCTGCTGAAATCGTAAATCCGTTGATTACAAGCGGAAAGGTGACTCTGCTCATGCAAGCACTCTCCTGATATCCTCTACACATTCCGCATGCAGAAGGCCATTCATTTTATCCTCATCCATAAATACGTCAACCATATCACTGAGCAGCTGCATATGTGCATCATTGTCATTGGCGGATAAAGCAATAATCAGATGTACGATATTGTCCTGAGGAAATGCGACACCATCCTTCAGCTTCAGAATGGATATATCCGTTTTCAAAGCACCGTCTTCCACGCGGGAATGCGGCATCGCCACATCCGGCATTATAACGATATACGGTCCATTCACCTCAACGTTGTGAATCATAGCATCAATATATGATGCTCGAATACTTCCATTCTCCAGAAGCGGTGCAGCCGCCATGCGAATGGCGTCCTTCCAGTCCTCTGCTCTTTCTGCAGTCTGCACATGTTTTCCCAGTAAATCAGTAATCATAAATGGTACCTCCGGTAACGTCCTGTTTCTTTACACCCATATGGTATCATGCAAAACAAAAGAAATACATTTGTATTCGGTTTCATTTTATTGTGAAGAAAAGTATCCCCACCACTTTCTTTCACATAAATGTGAAAAAATCTGTCGTACGAAAAATATCTATATCTGTTATAATGTGCATGAAGGTGATAGTATGCTGTCAGATAAAGATATAGAATTGCTTTCTCTTTTATATAATAAGGAAGCCCCCATGAGTATTAAGGATTTGTCGGATTACTTTTCAGTCAGCGAACGCAGTATCCGCTATTATGTGAATAATCTAAACTATGAGCTAAAGGAGCATGGAATTTCAATTATAAAAAAAATCTGTACACTGCAGGACCGTTCCTATGTTGAAGGCTTTTTACAGGAAAAGCGCCCACAGCTGTACAGTGGAGATACCAAAAAGAAATTCATGCTGTACACTCTGTGCTTTGAGGGTAGTATCAACCTGAGTGCCGTATCAAGAAATCTTGATATCTCACGCTCCAGTGCCAAAAGCTATATGGATGATATTCGTACAACTCTTACAAAGTATCACCTGGAGCTGTTACAGGAGCATAAAAAAGGACTGGTGCTCACCGGTTCTGAAGAAAACATACGCAAGCTTTTACTGCAGCTGCTTATGGAATATGAAAAGCTGCCGGAAACACAGCAGAAAATTCTGATTGAGATTCTTTATCACTGGCGTACTGATCTTGCGGAGGAACAAATTCATAATTTTTTACATGTTATACAGAAAGAGCTTGGTTTTGTTTTATCTGACCATAGTTATTCTATCATGTTTTATTCCTGCCTGATTATTTTAGCCAGAACAGCAGCACAGCAGACTCTGTTATCCTGTGATAATGAGTATTTCCTCATTACATGCCCGGAGTATAAGGTGATTGAAGCAAATAAGGAACTGCTTAAGCAAGACCTGAATCGTTATGAAGCAATGCAGCTGTCTTCCCTGTTAATTGGTTCAAATTATGCACAAAACAGTAATCTTCGGGAAAATGAATGGTTTGAACACGATTTGCTTGTATCTAAAATCATCAATCTGTACAGCAAATATTATCAGTTAAACCTAAATCAGGATCGTACTCTCTATGAAAGTCTTTTGACGCATCTTCGCCCGACTATGTATCGCCTGTTGAACCATATTCCTGTATCAGATATGGATTACCGCCTGATTCAACAACAGTTTCCCAAGGAATATGAGGTGATGAAGCAGGTGCTTACAGAGTTGAATTTCTTTACAGGTGAGCATCAGGATCAGGATGAAACCGCTCTTTTGACATTGCATTTCAAGGCAGCAATTAACCGGTGCGAAAAAAACAATAGTAAGAAAAAGAATATTCTGATAATCTGTTCGCACGGATATGGAACCAGCAGACTTCTGGAACAGCAGCTGTCAGATACCTATGAGGTGAATGTTCTCGATTGTATTCCCTACCATTATTTAAAACAGTATGAGCTGCTGCATCAGGTGGACATGATTGTCACAACAATCAATACTCTGAAATATTGTAACGACCTTCCGATTCTTCATGTGCATCCTGTCTTAAGCAGTGAGGATATTCAACTGCTGGATGAGCAACTGCTTGTAAAGCGAAAAAAGCGGGCTCGTATGACCGCTATTCTGGAGGCTGTGAAAAAATCCTGCACAATCCATGATTATGCGGAGTTGAAGAAAAACCTGAGCGAGGCATTGCAGGATTTATTGATACGGGATGATGGCCGTGACCAAACACTCCTTGATATCCTGCCGGCAGAGAATATCCTTCTGAATTATCCTGCTGAAAACTGGAGAGATGCGATACGTACAGCAGGTGGTCTGCTCGTAGTAAACGGTTATGTGGATCAGCGTTATCAGGAACAAATGCTGTATTCTTTTGAAAATTATGGGTCCTATATGATAATTGATGATGGAATTGCTATTCCCCACGCGAAGAATGAAGGAACGGTCAGAAAAACAGGCATGACCTTGTTAATTTTAAAAAAACCGGTAGAATTTATTAATGGAAAAAAGCTTCAGGTCTTCTTTTCCTTCTGTTCTAAAGATAATATCGAACATCTGGATGCTTTGGTCGCAGTAGCCAACTTGATCAAGGAAACGGATTTTCGACAATGTATAAAGAGATTTCATAATTCTCTTGAGATAGTACAATTTATAAAGACACATACACAAGAAAGTATTTAGAATAATGAAAAGATGCTTACAGGTATCTTGCAATTCATTAACGCTATGAATTGCATATTTCTGTATTGCATCTTTTTTACTATTATTCTTTTTCTGTAGTAGTTCCTTTTGTATGATAGGTCGATTCTCCGCGTTTGATTCGATCACATGGGCACACGTTGTGCACCCTATAAGTTCTCTGCGTTCGATTTTATAAGGCGAGCGTACCAGTAGAAGGAATCCTTTGGTATACATTTACCAGTGCCATTTCCCTCGTTATCGATATCCACGTAAATAAGCCCATACCGCTTTTCCATTTCACAGCTGTTTCCGCTGACGATATCAAATGGTGACCACATGGTATATGCGAAGATATCTGTACCCTCTTCCATTACATCCTTTAACTCCTGAATATGGCGTTTCTGATAATCAATCCGGTATTCGTCATGTATGCAGCCATCACTTCCCAATGCCTCTTCCACCCCCACACCGTTCTCTGCAATCATCATCGGTACGCCGTAACGATCCCAATACTGTGCCATCGTATTGTACAATCCAACCGGATCGATCGTCCAGCCCCACTCCGTCGCCTTTGTGTACGGATTGGCGCACCGATTTCCATTTTCATCAACACAGTGACTATAATAATATGCGACTGCCAGGAAATCCATGGTATACGAACGGATCAGCTCCTCGTCACCATCCTCCATCTGAATCGTGATACCATGCTTCTTAAACCACGTTTTCGCATATCCCGGGTATTCTCCACGCAGCTGTACATCCGCAAAGAAGAAATCCTTCATCCGGTTTTTCTCAATCGCTATCTTTACATTCTGCGGATCACAGGTCTTTGCATACGTCAGCTGATCTGCCAGCATCATACCGACTTTTAACGCAGGATCAAGTTCTCTTGCAGCCTTGACGATTCCCGCACTTGCCACAAACTCATGATGCACCGCCTGATATTTTTCGGCAGTGAAATCCTCATACTCATCCATAACCATTCCCAATGAGCTGAAGGACTCCCCAAAAATCAGGTTGATCTGATTGATTACGATCCAGTATGTAACCTTGTCCTTATATCTTTTCAAACAGGTTTGTGCGAAACGCTCATACAGATCAATCGTCCTTCTGCCATACCATCCCTGATAATGTGTTACCACCTTTAACGGCATATCGTAATGTGTCAGTGTGACGATCGGCTCGATGCCCTGTCTGTGCAATTCATCAAACACCTCATCATAAAACCGAAGTCCCGCTTCATTGGGATATTCATCATCCGCATTCGGAAAAATCCGTGCCCAGCTGATACTCATTCGAAATGCCTTAAAGCCACACTCCTTCATCCAACCTATGTATTCTTTATATCGGTGATAGAAATCCACCGCCTTATGCTTTGGATAATATTGCTGCTGCTTTTCTGCCTGCACATCTGCAATACGCTGCTTCAAAAGCTCTCTGGTATAATTGGTATTGCCGCCGCCTGCAGCTTTTTTATAACAAATCTGGATATCCGCAACATTCAACCCTTTTCCATCCTCCAGATAGGCTCCCTCCATCTGAACAGCAGCACTTGCGCCACCCCATAGAAAACCTTCAGGAAACACACTCATCAGCTTTCCTCCTTTTTTACAAACATAGCCGCAAAGCTGCGAAAGGTATCGATTAGAGAACTGCACAATTCAATTTCACTGTTGATTGTCATCAGTGTGTCCTGCGCATGATTGAACAGCATGCAGTATTCATACTGCACACCCCGTGCTTCGGCCTGAATAATTTCTGTCTGTGCCGCATGAGCCTGTGTTATCTCTTTTTTGGCTTCCTTCAGGCAGGCATCCGCCTTCTCAAACTGCAATGCTTGTACATATTTTAATGCCTCTTTGGTATGCAGACGGGCATCTCCGGCATGCGTCAGAATCCCCATTGCACTCAGTATCAGCTCATTGTTTTCATCAGTCATTTGCTTCCATCTCCATTTCTTCCTTCACCATTTTATTCTCATGTGCCTTAAAGAACGGCCACCAGATCAGCCATGACAGCAGGAACATGCCTACAACCAGAATCACGGCACGGAAATCACCATGTGTTGCCAGAAAGGAACAAATCGGCATCGGCAGCTGGTTCACATTCATGACAGCATGCGGAATCGTGACAAGACCGCTGGAGAACGCAAACCATGCAATCGTTGGCAGAACCAGTGCATTGATCCACATCGGTATCATTAAAATCGGATTCAAGGCAATCGGTGCCCCATATACCAGAGGCTCATTGATATTGAACAGCGACGGTATCATAGCAATCTGTCCGAACTTCCTGATTCTCTTACTGCGGGATTTGAGCATCATGATATTCAAAGCCAGTGTCATTCCCATACCTCCGATAAAGATTACCGAAAAGGTTACATTTGATGTATAGATATTTGTCGGCTGCAGCCCCTGTTCAAATGCAGCTGCATTTGCGGTGATTCCTGCAAGACCGATAGGACTGGTGATTGGATTCATAAACCAGCTGTTGATACCAAATGAATAGAAGAATACCGGTATAAAGATACAGAGCATAAAGCCCGGATAGGTCTGACCGATACTGATCAGTGGTGAGAACAGCTTGGTAATGAGCTCAAATAGGTCAATATTGCACCAGTAAATAAGGATGGTAGTAAGCACAAGCACGATAATTCCCGGAATAACCTGATTCAGCCAGCGAATCAAAAAATCCGGAAGAGATACGGAATCCTCAAACAGATGCAGCTTGAAATACAGATTACTGATTACAATGGTCACAATACCCGCAAAGAATGCAGAAATCATACCGGAGCCTCCGAATCTTCCAAACGCTACCTGAAACTGAAAGTCCGCAATAGACGGTTTAATCACCATAAAGAACATCATTAAAGCGATTAAGCCGGTTGACACACCATAATCCTTAAACCCATATTCCTTTGCGCCGTGATAGCCAACCAGAAAAACAAGTGTCAGCGACATAATGCCAAAGCTGAAATTATAGACCGGAGAAAGATCCGGAAGAAAGGAGACATAACCCGCAAGCAGATTATATATGGAGATGATACTCCCCAGCAGCAGAATCGGCACATTGGCCATCAATGCCCCGGAAAGTGTACGTATTATTTTTTTATCCATGGCCTTTGCGACCTTTGGTGCAAAGCTGGAGCCCAGCCAGTTAATAAATGTATTCATAGCTCTATCCCTTTTCCTTTAACGTTTCCATACATAAAGCAAGCAGTCCTTTTCCATCCAGTCCTGCATACATATCCTTCGGTATCATCAGAACCGGAACTGCATACGGACCACACATCGCCTTTAATTCATCAAACGCATAGGATAAATGCGGCCCGATGAGCAGAATATCCGTCTTCGGAAGATCATCCGCTATATTGTTCTGACTCTTTGCTTCCACCTTGGCCATGATCCCCTGTTTTTTTGCTGCACCGCGCATCTGCTGTGCCAGAAAGCCGCTGGACATCCCTGCTCCGCAGCATAATAATATATTCAGTTTTTCCATCTTTTCTACCTCCTGTTGGTACTGGAACTGTTCCACGCCTATATTATCTCCGGTATAAAGAAAATGCTCAACTTGTAATCTTTCCTTGCAGGGGTGAAAGTTTTTATATTTTCATCCCTGTAGTGAAAAAGATTCGTTTTGCTTTGTTTACTTCTTGCATTATAATAACAGTAAAGAGAGAGGTATGCGTATGAAAAAGAAACATGAGGAGCTTGTCCATATAATAAGACAGCAGAAACAGCCGATTTCTTCCACACAGCTTGCCAGACTGCTTAATGTTACTCCGCGATCGGTAAAAAACTACGTTGCCGCCATACAGGAGGAATTTCCTGATCTGATTGCGGCAGGTCCCAGAGGATACCGTATTGATACAGATACGCATGTGAAAGCAGAAAGTGATATTCCGCAGACATACCAGGAGCGCAGCTCTTATATCATCCGGCAGTTTTTCATTGACCACGCGCAGGAAATCGATCTGTATGATCTTTGCGATGAACTATATTTGAGCTATTCATCCATAAAAGGGTTGCTGAATCGCATGAACAAAGAGTATCAGGATACCGGAATCACCTTTCGATGCCGTAATGATATGATATATGCGGACGGGGAGGAAAGACATAAACGAAAATTTCTGACAGACATCATTTATCAGGAGTCTAGTGAACGCTTTGTGGATTTACAGACATTGAAGGATATATTCCCGAATTTGAATGTGCAGCAGATTCATGATATCCTGCATGAGACATTCAAGAAGCACAGCTGCTATATCAATGACTTCGGATATACAAATCTGACACTGCATCTTGCCATACTGCTTGACCGTATGCAAAGCGGCAATACGATTGAGCATTCACAAAAGGAGCAGCCTGAGCTTTCAGAAATTACGGTGTCTGTGATAGACGAATTAGAAAAAAGCTTTCATGTTGCCTTACTGGATCCAGAACGCTGTGATATTCACAACCTTGTCACCACCAGCATCAACCTCTGCCATGCGGAAAGCCGACAGGAGCTGATTACCGTTGTTGGACAGGATATCTATGAAATCACACAGACCGTTATATCCTCTGTCAACCGGCAGTATGGTTTACAGCTCGATAAGGATACGCTGCTGTATCCGCTTGCTCTGCATTTCAAGAATTTATTTGCCCGCTGTAAGAGAAACACCTCATTGCGCAACCCGCTGCTGGAAAGCATTCAGGCCTCCTGCCCGATGCTGTTCGACTGCGCAATCTATGTCGCAAATTATCTGGAGGCTTCCTGTAATCTCCACATCACTGCAGATGAAACCGCTTATCTTGCTATGCACATCGGTGCCGATATCGAACGGCAGAGCAGCGACAGCGGAAAGCTGAAATGCGTACTGCTGTGTCCGGATTATCAAAATAGCAGGCAGGAAATCTATAATTATCTTCTCATTCATTTTGATTCTGAAATCTGTATCAGTGCTGCATGCTCCTATGAAGCACAGCTGCCGGATACAGCCATCGACCTGTTGTTTACCACAATTCCCGTACAAAAAGAGTATCCGCATATGCTGATGATTCCTCCATTGAAAAAAGCAATGGATCTTAAGCAGATATTCGAAAAAATACAGGAGGTTATGGATCAGAAAAAGCTGCATATCCTCTCTGAGAGCTTTTCTGACTTTTTTCATGAATCGCTTTTCTATCTGCATACAGATGCCGGTTTGAAAAAAGAACAGATAATCCGTATCCTCCACGATAAGCTCTATGCACAGGGCTATACCTTTCCATCCTTTTATGAGGATGTAATCAAGCGGGAGGAGGCCGCTTCCACAGCCTTTGGATGCATCGCCGTTCCTCATTCCATGAAAATGGACGCCAGAAGGACCGGCATAGCTCTCGCCCTGTCGAAGCAGGGTATCACTTGGGACAAGCAGATTGTTCATGTTGTCCTGTTGATCGCCATACACGAACAGGAGTCACATTTATTCAGAAAGCTGTATGAAGCCCTGATTCTGCTGTTCTCTCAGAAGCATGTACCCGATCAGATCAAGGAATGTATAAGCTTTCAGGAGTTTAGGCAGCTGTTGCTTACTCTGACAGATTAACAGCTCCTACATATACTCATCCTTACCGGCTGAACAGCTCTAGTGACAGACTGCCTTCCGGAAAAAGGATGACTTTTTTATTTACATTCCTTCTGCTTATTTGCTTGTTTATGCTCATTTTAACATCTATATCCATAATAAATCGTACATTTTCGATAATATTCGTGCAATAGTGCTTGTAATGCTCTTCCTATTCTCGTATAATAAAGCTATGAACGAATATGCTGACTACAGTTTGCATACCGCACCAGACACACACATACATAAGGATAAATACCTCTGATAAGCCATAAAGATAGGAGTTGAACAGACATGCTGTCAGCTGAAAGAAAGCTGTATATTCTAAAAAAACTGGAATCGGAACAGACGATACAGGTAAAACAGGTTGCCAAAGAGCTGCATGTATCGGAATCCTCCATACGCCGAGACCTTCTTGAGCTGGATGATGAAAATAAGGTTGACAGAATTTACGGGGGCGCTGTAAAAAAAGAACGGGAACGCATTCTGACAGATGAAGCGGAAATAAAAATGATGGAACGCATGTCCATTCATTATGATAAGAAGCTGCGGATTTGTAAAGCTGCCAGCACACTGGTAGAGGATGGGGAGTGTGTTTTTCTGGATGGTGGTACCAGTATTGTACCGATGATTCACTTTCTAAGCAGCAGACCGATTAAAATTGTGACAAACAATCACCTAATCGTACAGAATGTTCAGAATCCAAAGGCTAAAATCATTGTCATCGGTGGAGAATTCAATACGAAGTATCGAATGAGTGAGGGCAATGAAGCTCAAAATATGCTGCGTCTCTATAATTTTGACCGTGCCTTTATCGGCTGTGCCGGAGTTAGTTTGGGCATGAAGAAGGCTTTTACAGCCGAGATGGCCACAAGAGAGCTGAAGCGTATCGCTATGGAATTATCAAATCATAATTATCTTCTGATCGATGACAGCAAGCTGCACGTAAAGGGCTTTTGTACGTTTGCTCAGCTGGATGAATTTGAAGATGTTTTTATCAATCGCACGACAGGAATGGAAACACTTCCGGATCATTTCATTGCTGTCAAATAGCAGCTGTACTGCACCATTTCCATACAACAGCAAAGAGTAGTCCTATATGGATGCTCCACAAGCAGTTCATCATCCGGCTTATATTGCAGGAATACATCATTTCATTACATATATTCATATCTAAAAAAGCTTTAAGCTTTATCGAAGAGTCTGAACCGTTTATCTCCCGGAGGCTTTGAACTATCCATCATACTGTACTAAAAAATCATCGAAGCAGTATCGATGATTTTTTATATGATAGCAGCTCTTCCAAAGGGAGATTACAAACATGACAGTCGCTGTCTTGGAAAAGGAGATGTCTGTATTTCAGAAGGAAGCTGCATCATATTTAATTACATACATTTATCCATCAGGGATGCAACAATTCCTCTCTTTATCTGTCTTTCTTAATATGACAGACCCGGATCAAAGAATCCAACCAGAACTCCGGCAACAGCAATCACAACCATGAGTAGCATGATCTTGATCGGGCTGATTCCTTTTTTCGCCATCAGCCACCAGCAGCCCATAACAAACAGCAGAGTCAGAACGCCGGGAAATGCACCATCGAGCTTTTCCTGCAGTAGTACAGGTACTTCCTGAGTTCCTGTAACCTTTTCGATAACTTTAGAGCCTTCAATGACCATCTCTGTTTTATTCTGAATAGAAGTTGTCAGCTGTACAGCCGTTGTAATTGAAACCCAGGTGCCGGCCATGGCACCTACGATTACCTGACCCATTACAATGACAGATTCACGCAATGCAGTTGCCTGTTCGCCGACAATTACCTCCACAGCTGAACCGCCAAGCTCATAGCCCTTTCCATAAATCCATTTCTGAAATAAAATACTTGTGATATTCCATACGATAATATAGAACAGAGGACCAATCAGTGAGCCACCCTCTGAAAGCCCCAATGCGATACCCAGCAGTACCGGAATATAGGTGCCGACAATCAAAGAGTCACCAATGCCTGCAAGAGGTCCCATCAAACCGGCGCGAATACCATTGATCATCTCATCATCAATTTCTTCAGCACCGTTCGCACGTGCTTCTTCCAGACCAGCAGTTATGCCGACAACAATGGAACCAATCTGCGGCTCCGTGTTGAAGAATGGGTAATAGGTCTTCAGCTTTTCAGCCTGCTCATCCTTGGAGTCATACAGTTCCTGAACGATTGGCAGCATGGACCACATATAACCGAAGGTCTGCATGTGCTCATGAGAGAAGCATGTTAGATTTCCGTAAAACCAGCGCCAGAAGGATTTGGATAAAACTTTTTTCGAAAGCTTCTTCATATCAGATATCCTCCTCTTCATTTGTATTTGTCTTTGCACCTCTCAAACGAATCATCGTCATCTGATAATTGATCAGTGCGAATACAGCACCGACTGCAGTTGCCGCAATCAGAGTTAAATGCATGGATGCCGCAACCGTGAAGCCAAACAGGAAGAAAATCAAATCGGTTGCTTTGCTTACGACAGATTTCAGCAGTATTGCAATCCCTACCGCAGGCAGTAAGCTGCCGATAGTAAACAGCGATTTCATATACCAGGAATCCATTGGCAACGCCGTTTTAAAATCTGTAACAGCTCCAGCACCATAATAGGTAATCAGCATGACCGGAATAAAGGATACAAGAATATGCGAAATCAGCGGAAGTATCACATTGACCTTTGTTATGATACCAAAATCCTTTTTATCAAGTCTTGCCCATCCGATATGCTGCCAGACAAGATTCATCATAGCAGTTCCATAAAACTGTACCGTGCCGACCGTACCTACCAGTGCACCAATGGATCCGGCAAGTCCCAGTGCTTCCGGACCGCCAAGATCAAGCCCCTGTGATTTCGCTGTTGCATAGGCAAGCGGGATACCGATATACGATACTGCACGAAGATCGGCAGCAACGGTTCCTCCAGGTGTTACAACTGCGATATAGATAATCTGCATAGGAATAGCCAGTTTGATACAGCCCTCTACATCACCCAATATCAATCCGACAAATAATGAGGCAATCAACGGACGATTTAATGTATAGTTACCAATCGTCGTACCCAGTGCGGCAGGGATGGACGCTGCTGTACAGCTCATTAGACCCAGCAGTGCAGCCTGTACCCAAGTAATCATAACTTCATCTCCTTTTCTCTGCATAAAGCAGCTCAACAGCAAGTCATCCTTTCTCACAATTCACGGCCCCTACCTCTTGGAAAATCAGACCTGCTGTAATTACAAGGATATTATATTTATTTGTGTAATCGTTTACAAAACTATAAATAGCGATTTACTTATAAATGACATGCAGCCTTTTTATTATTTGCTCATTCTTGCGCGTTTGACAGCATTGCAGTTACAATTCTGCTTATTCAAAGCAGAAAAATGTTTGTTATTATAAAATAATATATTCGAAACTGTGATTTTATTTGGTATTTTCCATATTTAGCAAGCTTTTGTTTCTTGTTTATCTCATATTCTGATTAGTTTACTGTTTTTCAAAGGAAAACCATTCATTTCTCTAAATCGATACGAATACATAGCAGCTCTTCTTGTAAGCAGCCATTTTGTTTTAAAGGATTCGTATATCGATCAGCAATTGCATAGATACAATTGTATGTTCTTTTATAATATTCAGGTATGCAGTACGACATCTTTCATACTTTACAACCATACATACATTCACAGTACAGCTAATATAACATTTTATGTACAATATGTATGAGAGTTACCACACAGCTTTCCGGTATCGTGCTGCTGATAATATTTCCACAGTAAAAAAAGAGGCATCCCTATTTGCCTCTTTACTATATTCTTCGCTTCTTATCCGATATTAGTAATTATCTGTGGAAACCTTATTATCCAGACCTAAAACCACCGGTACAGACTTGTATCCGACACCCATGCGATCGATTCCCATATCGATCAGCTGCAGGAAATGTTCTCTGGTACGGATGCATCCGCTTCCCTTAACCTTACATTTACCGTCAACCTCTTCCATCATAACCTTAATGATTTCCGGTGTTGCTCCGTGTGATTCAAAGCCTGTAAGGAATCCGGTGCTGGTTTTTACAAAATCTGCCCCTGCATCGATACAGCATTTGCATGCTTTACGCACCTGTTCCTCATTGAGAGCATCTGTTTCAAAAATCACCTTGATTTCTCTGCCATATTTATGAGCAGCATCCGCACATGCTTTCAGATCCTTCGTGACTTCATCAAACTTACCGGAACGGATCAGACCGAAATTAGCAACGATATCCACTTCTTTTACAGTATCGTATTTTGCTACGATTTCAATCTGCTTCACTTTAGATTCTGTTGAGCTCGTCCCAAATGGGAAGTCACATACCGGACACAGCATTGTTTCGCTTCCCTTAACATATGGTTCACAAAGATCCATATATCCTGGATTGATACAGATTGTAGCACAGCCCAGCTCGACGCCGTCTTTTGTAAGAGCAATGATATCCTCCTCTGTAAATTCAGGTTTTAATACGGAATAATCAATATACTGTGCAAGCTCCTTTGTCGTCATTTCACATGCTTTTTTTGTTGGTTTCATTTTGTCACCTTTTACACCATAGTGCCCTTTCTTACAATCTAATTATAAGGCTGCAGCGAAACAAAATCAAGCATTTTCATTCATTTTTATATATACTATAAATGAATTTGAATGTTTTTGCTCATTTTAACCAGTATTTCTTATCAACAGGTAGATTAACAAACAATTATATTTCTTTCTATATACAATAATCACAAGCCTACACGCAGGATTCCGGGTGCGATAGGAATCCTATGGAAGCATGCTGAACCTGAAGAATCGCGTTTATCGCTATGCATAAGAAGGCAGTGCCCCAACACCAATAGTGCTATAAAATCACGGCTTAGAAATAAGCTGTATATCGTATAAAAAAACACGGATCTATGCCGTGTTTTCTTAATGACTTTCTCTTAGTAGTTTTTAGCTTCTTCAGCGAAGTGAGCTCCGGAGTATCCGCATACCGGACATGCCTTTGGTGCTGCAGTTCCTTCGTGACGGTATCCACAGATATCACATACCCATACAGTAGCTTCATCTTTCTCAAATACTTTACCGTTCTTCACGTTTTCCAGCAGCTTCAGGTAACGTTCTTCGTGGTGTTTTTCGATTTTAGCAACCTGCTCCATCTGGAATGCGATTTTAGCAAAGCCTTCTTCTTTTGCAGTTTCCGCAAATCCCTTGTACATGTCAGTCCACTCATAGTTTTCACCAGCAGCTGCATCCTCCAGATTTACTGCAGTTGTAGGAACCTTATCCTCATGCAGAGCCTTGAACCACAGCTTTGCGTGCTCCTGCTCATTGCGTGCAGTTTCTTCAAAGATATCAGCGATCTGCTCCATACCTTCTTCACGAGCCATCTGTGCGTAATATGTGTATTTGTTACGTGCCTGAGATTCACCGGCGAATGCTGCCATTAAGTTCTGTTCTGTCTTAGATCCTTTTAATTCCATGTTTTTTTCCTCCGTTTTTAACTTTACATTTTCTAATCAGTGTTCCTGATCCATACCATTCTGCTTTTTCAAGCAATCCTGGCAGATACCCTCTGCCATCATATTGTGTGTCTTGATTGGAAGTCCAGTCTGTTTTGACATTTCCTCGTTGAATGACTCAAGATAAGGAATATCCAAATCAAGGATGCGGTCGCACTTAATACAGTGCAGGTGATAGTGCGGTTTACAAGTTTTATCGTACTGATAACCATCTATAGGATGCGCAATCTTTTTGACTTCATGCATCTCACAGAGAATATTCAGATTTCGATAAATCGTTGCCAGACTGATTTTCTGGCCGCCGGCATTCATTTCCTGAAAGACCTGCTCCGGTGTGACATGACCATCTATCTGTTTCATATAGTTTAGTATCATATCACGCTGCTTGGAAGACTTTCTTATCATGTCAACCTCCAATCTTAAGAACCGTTCTTATTATATACCCGAAAAGTGAATCCGTCAATAGTTTTAAGAATAAAATTAAAAATAATTCTTAGTTTTATCATTGGAAGGAAAAGCGGTTATGCAATGCCTTCCTTTTTATGCAGCAGTACCACACACTGTGCCTGCACACCTTCCTCACGACCGACGAAGCCCAGCTTTTCCCCGCGTGTTGCCTTGATGCTAACCTGTTCCATATCACAGCACAGTGCCTCTGCGACATGCTTTCTCATTGCCGGAATATGCGGAGCCATTTTGGGTCGTTCAATCATGATCATGGCATCCAGATTACCGATTGCATATCCCTTTTCCTCCATAATCTTATATACCTGCCTCAGCATCCACAAAGAATTCATATCCTTATATCTTTCATCCGTATCCGGGAAATGCTTTCCCAAATCCCCCAGCGCCAGCGCCCCCAGAATACTCTCCGCTATTGCATGCAGCAGCGCATCCGCATCGGAATGCCCAAGCAGTCCCATCTCATGTTCAATTTCCACACCTCCCAGAATCAGCTTTCTTCCTTTTACCAGCTGATGTATATCTGTAGATTGCCCGATTCGTATCATACAGACACCTCCTTCTTATATTTATATAGTGTATCGCAGATTTCCGGAAGACGCAATTCATCCGTGTTTATTTCATAGGGAAACACAGTTAGTTTGTATTTCTTACTTTTTTGTAATTTGTAGAAAAATACTACAAAATGAAAGAACCTTATGGTATTATTAAACTATAATAAAAATAGTAAGGGAGAGAAACAAATGAAAAAATTAGCCGCACTGGTATTAAGTTTTGGTATGCTGTTTTCCATGGCTGCCTGCTCCGGTTCCAAGGTAAGTGACGACGCACTGGATAAGCTGGAATCCTCGGTAAAGAAATTCAGCGAGGTAAAAAATGCGAATTACTCTGCAGATATGGATATGACTGTAGATAAGGAAAATGCAAAGATTAAGCTGTATGGTGGTTTTATTTCAGAAACAAAGAAGCCTCTGCAGTTGAGCATGATCATGGATATGGAAGCAAGTGGACAGAAGCTGGAGAAATACATGCAGCTGTTTGTTAAGGACGATACCATGTACCTGAACATGATGGATATGATGAAACAGAAAACAAGTCTGAAGGATGCAATGGGTACTGCAAGTATTCCAAATGTAAATTTTGATGCGGATACCTTTAAAATGAACAAGGAAGACATGAAGAAATTCCTGAAGGAAGCATCTGTAAAGGGAAACGACCTGAAGCTTTCCTTCGATGTTGAAAAGCTGAACGAGGAAACAAAGAAAGAAACAGAGAAAAACAATGTTACGGATGCGAATGTAGAATTCAAGAAGCTGGATATGGATGTCACATTGAACAATGACTTCATGGAGAAAGCTGTCATTACCATGGAGATGACAAATACCAAGGGTGAGACCAAGCAGGAAATGAATGGTACGATATCTCTGACCGTAAAGGATATCAACAAGGTTTCCAGCATTGATTTCCCGGACTTCAAGGATTATAAGGAAGGCAGCATAGAATAACATGTAACGGCCGTTGAACTCTTAGCTTCGCGGCCTTTTTCTAAATAGAAAAGGGAGATGAGAAAATTGAAAAAAATACTGGCGATACTGACCTGTGCACTGATGGGTTTCACACTTGCAGCATGCAGCAGTAAGAACAAAATAAATGAGGATGCACTGGATGCGTATGCGAAGGCAGCAACAAACATTACAAAGATGAAATCCGCAGCCTATGATATGAAACTGCTCGTTGATGCAGATGATATGGATATGCATGCCAAGGTTACCATGGACGGAACGTATAATGCGGAAAAGAAGCTGCAGCTGGCTTTGCACATGGATGCCGCTGTAAATGGAATCGGACTCGATGATCTTGCATCATTTTATATGAAGGATGATGTTGTGTATGCAAACATCATGGAGATGGAAAAGGAATACAATGAATTGGATGATCAGCTGCTGAACAAGCTGAAGCTTGATAAGGAAACCGGTGATCCGAAAAAGAATGTTGAAAAGAGCTTTGAAGAAATGACGATGGAGGAAAAGGATGGCAGAAAGGTCATCACGGCTGTCATGAATAAAGACGGTCTGAGTGCCGCAAAGGATTATGCTAATAAATCCATTGATGATGATACCTTTAAACTCGGGAATGGCATTAAAGTCACCGGTATACGTGAAGGCTCCTATATTTTCACAGTGAATAACCAGAATCAGTTTGAGCGTATAGAAATGAAGGTCGCAGCGTCCTATGAACTGGACGATGAGGACGAAAAAAAGAAAGCAGTTGATATGACGATCAGCCTCGTAGTGAATCTGAACGATATCAATCAAGTAAATAAAATTGATTTTCCATCCTTTAAAGACTACAAAAAGGCAGATAGCAGGAAATCGGAAGCAAATGACCTGCTAAATGAATTAAGTAATGAAAATGCACTTTGATATATTGCATTTTACATTTATTTCTGATATGATGTACAGGCTTATAAGGGAGTAGTTAGCTCACATTTGAGTAGTTAGGTCAACATAATGATTCACAGTGAATCTGGCTTAAGTATTAAATAACGAGACTTATGCGTGTGTTTTTCACGTATGAGTCTCTTTTTCATTCAGGAGGATAAGGGTATGAGTTTATTTTCTATTTTTATGATCGGTATCGGGCTGAGTATGGATGCATTTGCGGTCAGCATCGCAAGAGGTATGACAATGAAGAAAGAAGATCTTCTGCGTTATGCACTCACGCTGGGTTTTTTCTTTGGTGTTTTCCAGGCTGTTATGCCATTGATCGGCTGGTGGGCAGGAAGCTATTTTCAGGAGTTCATCGCTTCCATCGACCACTGGATTGCATTTGGTCTGCTGGCCATCATCGGAGGGAACATGATACGGGAGTCCCTTCGTGGAGAAGAAGAGGCCTGTGAAGATAAATCTCTGACTTTAAAAACCATTCTGATTCTGGCTGTAGCGACCAGCATTGATGCACTTGCTGTCGGTATCAGCTTTGCATTTCTACAGGTACATATCTGGACAGCGATTACAGTTATTGGTGTTACAACCTTTGTGCTCAGCTTCATCGCCGTCTATCTTGGAAACCGCCTTGGTGATCTTTTAGAGAAATATGCCGGCATTCTGGGAGGTATCATTCTGATACTGATTGGTACAAAGATTCTTCTGGAGCATCTGTTTGGGTAGAAATACCTGTTGATGCTCCCTTTTCTATGATTTTATGATAAAATTATACGTACATGAATGGAGGAATGTATATGAAGCAGCCACTGGCTTTTCGGATGCGGCCGCAGCATCTGGATGATATCATCGGACAGCAGCACCTGATTGATGAAGGCAAAGTTCTTCGCAGATGTGTTCTTGAAAAGCGCTTATTCTCCATGATTTTCTATGGACCTCCCGGTACCGGTAAAACAACACTGGCTATGGTGCTCGCAAACGAGCTGGAGCTTCCGTTTCGCATGTTTAATGCAGTAACCGGAAATAAGAAGGATCTGGAAACCATATTTCAGGAGGCAAAGTTTTACGAGGGACTGATCGTGATCATTGATGAGGTGCATCGGTTGAACAAGGATAAGCAGGACCTTCTGCTCCCACATGTGGAAAACGGTAATATCACCCTGATCGGCGCAACCACCAGCAATCCGCTGCATGCCATCAATCCCGCCATCCGTTCCCGCTGTCATCTGTTTGAAATCAAGCAGGCGCAGCAGGAGGATATCGAACAGGCTCTGATGAAAGCCATTCATCATCAGGACGGCCTCAATGACAGTGTTCAGATTGAGGAGGAAGCACTGCATATCATAGCGCGTCACAGCAATGGAGATATACGATATTCACTCAACATTCTTGAAATCTGTGCACTTGCAAGTGACGGTGTCATCACACAGGAGCTTGTTTCACAATATTCCCAGTTTCCGAATATGAGCATGGACAGCGATGGAGACGGTTATTATGATGTATTAAGCGGATTCCAGAAATCCATTCGGGGAAGTGATGTAGATGCTGCCCTGTATTATCTGGGTATCATGATCGAGGCGAATGATATGGACAGTATCGAGCGTAGACTGCTCGTTACCGCATATGAAGATATCGGTCTGGGAAATCCTGCAGCAGTGGCACGGTGTGCAACGGCAATTGATGCCGCAAAACGTGTAGGCTTTCCGGAGGCCCGCATTATCCTGGCCGTAGCCGTGATAGATCTGACTCTATCACCAAAGTCAAAGAGTGCAGAGCATGCAATCGATGCAGCAATGAGTACACTGCGCCATACCTCCTACAGTGTCCCGGATTATCTTCGATTTACACCGGTCAATATGGATGATGATGAAAAATATGATTATGAACGTAGTGATCTATGGAATCGTATCCAGTATCTGCCGGACAGATTGAAAAACAAGCATTTCTATGAACCGGAGCTGACATCCTCCTACGAAAAAATACTGGCGCAGAATCTGGAAAAGCTGCGCAAGGTACCACGTACGAGCAATCTGAAAGCATTGAAAAAGCAAAACAGTCGATAATGGCAATAGTATTGTTATCCTCACGAAGCTGTTCTGCATAGTTCTTACTTTCTTCTGCAGAATGCAACATCTAATACTTAAAGCAATCCTCCTGCATTCCCATATGCAATACGCTAGCCAGCTGCCGCAATGAGATCATCAGATTTATATGTCATTTTGAAAAAGGGTGAAATTCATCTTTTTTTGATATCCCATCAGCAAGAAGCAGGCAGCCGCCAATAATTTAAAAGGTAGAAGGCAGGCTGTCAGAATATACTTCAGCATAAAAAAACGATATAATCCCTGTTATATCGCAGTACGCATTCTTTCCCTCAATAATCTAATACTAGTCAAAATATTTCAGATAGTGTTTCAGGTCGCTGTGACTCTTGAATCCATGCTGACTCAGCAGCTTGAAAAGATTTTTTCTTCTGACATTCGCAGTCATACGAAGACCGCAATATCCGTTTTTACGTACTCTGGCCTCAAATACATCATAAATCTGACGCACCTCTTCATTGTCCGCGTAATCATCACTGACTACCAGAGCCACAATATTGACCAGCTTATCTGAATACAGTGTTTCATAAGGCGATCCGTGAATATAACCAACAACTCTGCCTTCATCCTCCGCAACGGTGATAAAGTCACTTCCCGTTTCCAGTATGGAAATGATACGCTCATACACCTTATCCTCATCATAGGAATACCCCAGCTTTTCATTCAGTGCATGGATGTCCTTATAATCTTCCGGTTTGATTCTTCTAAACTCCATAGCAATGCTCCTTTCCATTTCAGCTTTAGTCTATCATAGAATTGCCGTGATTGTAACAGTTTCTAATACAATTCTTGCCACATTTCTCACCTTTATACCGCATGTATAAATATTTGTTCTCTGGGGATGCTGTAAGTGTTGAAGCTGCCGCATGCAGTTTACGATGACAACAGCTACTATATGAAAGAAAGGCAGATGATATGACATGGTACTTTTAATATTCGCCGCCGCAGGGATACTTTTACTGTTTTATTTGTTTACAAGAAAAAGCGAACAGCCGGTTCAGAAGGTAAATATTCAGGCAGATATACAGCATGATGAAGAAGCAGAGATATTTCTGGCCGGCGGGTGCTTCTGGGGTGTACAGAAATTCTTATCCTCCCTTGAAGGCGTCCGCTTTACGGAGTGCGGATATGCGAACGGAACGAGTGATAATCCAAGCTATGAGGATGTCTGTACAAAGGATACGGGCTTTGCAGAGTGTGTACATGTCCTGTATGATAAAAACGTGCTTACGCTGGAGGAGCTTTTGAATCAGTTTTACACCATCATCGACCCGGTATCCGTAAATCGTCAGGGAAATGATACCGGCTCTCAGTATCGCACCGGTATTTATTATACCAATCCAAAGGATGCCGATGTTATACAGCAGTCTTTGGACAAGCTTCAGAAATCCTATGATCAGCCGCTTGCTGTTGAATATCAGTCTCTTGAAAATTTCTATTCCGCAGAGACCTGTCATCAGGATTATCTGGATAAGCATCCGGATGGTTACTGTCATATACCCGCCTGGAAATTTGAAAGGAAGGAAGCGGCAGAGCCCCACCGTTTCCCGTTGCCGGAGAAGCAGGAGCTAAAGCAGAGACTGAGTGCAGAGCAATTTGCAGTAACACAGGAAAACGCGACAGAGCGACCTTATCGAAATGCTTACTGGGACACCTTTGAAAAAGGAATCTATGTCGATATTGTCAGTGGAGAACCGCTATTTCTTTCTACGGATAAGTTTGTTTCCGGTTGCGGATGGCCGAGCTTTACCAGACCGATTCAGAAAGACCTGATAAAAGAAAAAAGTGATATAAGTGGAGGTATGCGTCGAACAGAGGTACGCAGTGCACATTCCGACGCGCATTTGGGACATGTGTTTGATGACGGTCCGCAGCATTGCGGTGGGATGCGTTATTGTATCAACAGTGCGGCATTGAAGTTTATTCCCATCTTTGAGATGGAGGAAAAGGGATATGGTGATTATCTGGTGCTTATACAGCAGGAAAACCAGCAGTCTGCTGAATGAGGTATGCATTTTTCGCACGATACAAAAAAGAACAGGAGAGTATGCTTACGTTCAAAATCGGAATAAGGTAATTCTAGGCTATCAGTCACTATTAGAATTACCTTTTTTATAATATCCGAGAGTGAATCAGAGCCTGCTTCATGTTCTTTTTCTAAATGTATGTTCACATACCTGTTCGTTTTTTCGCTGTTTCTTTTCTACAGTGTTGTTCCTTATACTTTCAACCGCTTTCATCAGAAAAATGAAACCGCTTATATTTATAAATTACGGTTTTCGCAATCACCTGTAAGAAAGTTTATTTATAGAAATTACTTTGATAACCATAGCTGGAAACATACCATTTCATACAGCAGCAACTAGAAATCATATAATATAAAATAATTTTATGCAGTCCGTCTCCGCTTATATTTCCTATGCGCGTTCCTTTATTATAATTTTTTATCACTGCAATTCATCGCAGTCATGCCCAGCTCAAGTCATTTTATCAGGTGTCATAAGCAATCATTTCTTTATCCTCACATTGCCTTTCACATTTCTCTTGTCATTTTTCTCGCCCGAACAATCAGAAAGCTTGGTTTGATTAACTCTTTTATCATACCCGGACATTCCTGCAGCGCATGTTCATCCGGCAGCGTTTCCACCATATCTTCTACAAAAAAACCAGTGTGTGCAAGCGTGGTGATGATGGTTCCCATCATGCGATGATAGTTTTCCACATTGTCAACATACCAGAAGCCGCTCCTCTTTCCTTCCCTTCCATAATCAGAAAAGGTATAGGAAATACAATCTCCATGCGCATCGTGATTATAGTGACCCTTTCCATCATAGGTCGCAGTTATAATTGGATGCATTTGTGAAAACAGAAGGATGCCACCCGGTCGTAACAGCTTATAAATATCATGTACCAGGGCAGGGAAATCTTCAGCATAATGGAAGGCTAAAGAGCTGTACACAAGATCATAGCTATTGTTTAAGGTGCCAAGCTCCGCCATATCCATTCGCATATATGTAATTACAGGATGTGCATAGTTTCTTCTTGCTTCTTTCAGCATTTTTTCTGAGATATCGATCCCGGTTACATGTGCAGCGCCGTTTTCTGCAAAATGAAGACAGTTATGCCCATAACCACATCCGATATCCAATATCGCCTTACCTTTACTATCCGGCATCAGCTTCTGCATCTTTGGCTGCTCCATAAAATCATTATAGTTTTTCCTATGCAGACGTAAATCCATATACGCAGAAAAAAATTCATCATTATCGAAAATATTTTGCGTCATTTCACATTCCTCCTTCTTTCCTCTATGATTTTTCGTGACCGCTCCGCCTGTATTTTCAAAATGCCGTTTTTTTCTGCATATGCCTGAACAAACGCTTCACTTTTTTCACAGGTAAAGGCAGACATGCAAAGAAGCAGCTTCCACAGAATCAAAGAGTCTTTCTTCCATTTTTCAGCCAGCTGCAAAAGTGAATCACAGATTTGTGGTGAAGCGACATCCGGGTGATAAAAGGCCATAAACCCTATAGCGTCCAAAGCCTCACTTACTTTTGCTTTATCGTCACCTTCTGTAACAGCTACTAAAACAGAGGCTGTACATGGATTCATTTTTCCCATACAGCGCGCTATAATATCCCGCGGAAGTGGATAGGATTTTTTTGCGGATACTGTCTCGGGAACTGTTTTATACTGGTTTGTCCCTATCCTTCCCAGATACAGAGCCATTTTTTCAGCTGTTCTTTGATCACCTGCCTCAAGCGTTTCACAAATTGCTATCCGCGTGTATAAGCACTTCTCCTTTTCCAGCTGCTGAAGAAGCTCATCAGCAGCCTGCTCCACATCTTTTTTCAGGCTGATTGCTGCGGCACTTCTTATCCATGCCGTTTCATGTGATAGCAAAAGTATACGCTTCTTCACTTCCAAGGATGACAGCTCTTCTATATCATCCGATGATGCCTTTCCCCGCTTTCGCAATTGCTCCTCTGTACTTTTCATACACATACCCCTTCGATAAAAAGACACTGTACAGTGTCTTTCAGCCTATTTGTTTTTATATTTTTTTGAAGTTTCCGTACTTACAACCGTATAAGTAAACATCTTATAGTTGTAAATGGTTTTTGTATATTCGATTGGATTATTATTCAAATCATACGCCGTATTATAAACAATCAGAGCAGGACCTGACTTTGCCTGCAACAGAATATGTGCGTCTTCACCGCGAATGCTGTCTGCCCGAATGTCATCTCTTGCCCATGATAAATCCAGGTGATAATGCTCATAGAAAACATCATATAAAGAAAAGCTTTCAAAGTTGAACATTTCAAGACCCGGACAGTATAATGCATTGATATGCGCATATTCTACAGCGATTGCTTCATCATTCGCATAACGGATCCTATGCAGAAAATAGACTTCATCCGTTTCCTTCAGATTCATTGCCTCACGTATATGCTCATCCGGTTTTATCCTTTCCAGATGCAGCACCTTACTATGGCATTTCAATCCTTTTCGCTCCATGAGTTCTGTAACGCCCAGTATTTCCTTGCTTCTTTGAATCATCAAATCCATTACAAACGCACCACGGCCACGATCAATGCGTACCACTCCCTGCTGCTCCAGCTTTTGCAGGGCATGTCGGATGGTCATTCTGCTTGCGCCAAAGCGCTCCTGCAGCTCCCGCTCAACGGGCAGTTTATCTCCCTGCTTATATATTTCCTGTCGTATTTCCTGATGAATCGCATCTGCAATTTCCAAATATTTAGGCTTACTCTCTTTCATTTACCTCACCTCATTGTATGTTAATCCTATTATAACAAATAAATCAGTATTTGTATGTACCTTACAGGATAATATATCTTGAGTAGCAATTGTCTATACAAAGCATCCTTCATAGTGTATATTTATTTCCTATCAGCAAAGATATCATACTCACTTTACAGTATGGAAAAAGGCCCATCACACAACGATTGGACCTAAAGAAGCTTCTCTCACATCACATTGCAAGAACCTTATTCCATTTTTCTTCAATAACAGGAATCCCGTTTTTCCTATGCTCCTCCATTGTTCGCCATTCCGGTTCACCCGGATATAAAACAGGCCTTGCTTCATCGATCGGCTTGGATGCCTTGATATAAGCGAGGATACCATCCACAATGGCATCGGTCTGCTCTTCAGTATTTGCCTTCGATGGGTCTATAGCAATCATCATCTGAGATAGTCCTATCTCATCTTCAAAGGTCCCGATTGTATGCACCGCATTCCCGGCTGTCAGCACACTTGCGATCATATCCAGTGCAATCGAAATCCCGCTCCCCTTCCAGAAGCCCATGGGCAGCACTCTTTTTGTTTTGTATATTTCACCGGGATTCCTTGTAATCTGTCCGCTTGTATCATATCCGCCAGGCACCGGAAGCTGCAAGCCCTTCAGCCTGTAATCCTCTAACTTTCCATAGGAGAACTGAGACATTGCACAGTCGATTACAACATGTTGCCCATTGCTGCGCGGAATTGCAAATACCAGTGGATTATTTCCGATTCTCTGATCCTCACCACCCCATGCAGGCATATTCGGCTTTGTATTTGACCAGCAGATACCGATGCACCCGGCATCCGCTGCCTGAAACCCATAGCTCCCACCACGCATCCAGTGATTGTTATTGGCCAGTGCTACCATACCAATGCCATACTGCTTTGCCAGCTCACAGGCTCTTTCCATAGCCTGTCTGGCATTCAGGGGACCAAAACCGCGATGTCCGTTCCAGCGTTCATACGCTCCAAGCTGTAGCTCACAGGTTGCCTTGATATCAGGATCTATTTCTCCCTTCTCCAAATACTCCACAACCTTTGGAAAACGATTTAATCCATGCGAATAGACCCCTGCCAGACTATTCTGTGCAAAGATTGCCGCAGCAGCCTCTGCTCTGTCCTCCTGAAACCCCTTCTTCATTAAAACACGTTTGAATATCTGCAGCATTGTATCATAACTTACACGCATAATAAGTACATTCCTCCTCACGGTACTTTGATTGTTGCGTTTCCTGGTTTCCATATTTGGTTCTATGTACTCGCTCTATGTTCTTAGTTGCTCTTAAACGAGCACGGCTGTCAGCCCATGATGATTTCCTTTAGCTGATCTCCTTCATTTTTATAAAAATCCTTAAGGATACGCAAATCTGTTCCCAGTGCAAAATCACGAACGCCAAGCTCATAATAATAGGCCGCATCCGCTGCATTCCGTATTTCTACACGGATGCGTTTTCCATATCGAAGTGCTGTTTCGATTACATATTTTTCAACCTCTTTGACCTCATCCGGATGTACGCTTTTGTCAAACCCGGAATTCATGGAGAAATCAGCAGGACCGAACTGCAGGAAATCGACCTCCTCCACCTGACAAATCTCTTCCAGATTGTGTACTGCCTCAACCTTTTCTATCATAAAGCCCTTAACGATATCACAAACATCCCGTGCGTAATCCATCTGACTGGACAGATTGGCATTGCGTATCCAGCGTCTGTTCACAAAGCCAAGAGCGCCTCCATCCGGTGTAGCCGGTGTAATTTGCCGGATGGTCTCTCTCACCTCTGCCGCTGTTGTATGATCGGTGAACAGGATTCCCTCAAAACCGGATGCCATAGCCTTTTGCGCCACATATATACGATTGTGATAGTCCGGCTTTATAATCATGGAAATATTGTGCAGCTCTGCTGCGCGTGCCATGTTCTCCAGGTCGTAATGGTCAAATGGGGCATATTCCGCCAGGAATTCCACATAATCATACAGCTCGTTGCTGCCGATGATTTCAATAAGCTGCGGCCATGTAAAATCGATACGGGTTGCGACGATAACTTCTTTTTCCATTAATTTCTTTCTTAACTGATTTATCATATTGTTTTTCCTTTCCTGCAGAGCTCTTCTGCTATCGTTACTTTTTGATTCTTTAACACTGTGTGCGATATCCCTGCTGTCATGGTAATCAGACGCATCAGCTGGTAACCGGTTTCCTCCAGATATTCCTCTGTATGTGCCAGTGCCTCATGGAGTGGATAGATTCCCTGCTGTATGGTGAAAATGCCTTGGAAATATGTAGTAAGTGCTATACAATCCACTTCCCTCTGCCCGCATACGGCAAGCACAGGAATGCCTTCCTTCTTCGCTGCCTGCGCAATACGTATCGGAAGCTTTCCCTGCAGGGTCTGATGATTCATCTGTCCCTCTCCCGTAATCACCAGATCTGCTGTATGCAGTCTTTGCTCCAGACGGACATAACGGTTGATCAGCTCATAGCCAAAGGTTAATTCCGCACCGAGTATGTGCAGTCCTGCAGCACAGCCGCCACCTGCACCGCAGCCTTCCTGCATAAGATTTCTTGCGCTTCGCTGCTCCAGTAGATGAAGCTGCTGTTCAAGCTTGTGCATCTGCATGGCATTTGCCCCCTTCTGTGCAGAATAGGTAAGCACACAGCCCTCTTTTCCATACAGTGGTGCACAAACATCACAGCCTACAAGAAGCTTCATATCACCGAGCTTCTTTCTTACGGTCTGAAAGGCTTCTTCATCCCAGTGATCAAAAGCAAACAGAGGATTGCAATCGTCAGGCAGCACATTTCCCATTTGGTCATACAGCCTGATGCCCAGTCCCTGTAGGACACCAAGACCACCATCGGTTGTGATTGTTCCGCCGAGAAACAGCAGTACCTTGTGAATCGCATGGCCGTGCAGCTGATTAAGAAGCTCACCGAGTCCATAGGTTGATGCAGTGGCAGCAGTGGCACTGGAAACCTCGCAGTTATGCAGCCCGAAGATATCCGCGGCCTCCACAGCACAGCACAGGCTTTCCCCCTCTTTAAACAGCAGTGTGCGCACGGTTATTCGTTGATGAAAGGCATCCCGGCATTGCCATGTCTTGTATTCCCCCTTTACACAGGCTGCCAGTGCATGGACGCTGCCCTCTCCTCCATCCGCTACACTGCAAACCGTCGTCTGATGTCCGCTTGTCCGCAAGATTCCTCTTTCCAGAGCCTTTCCTGCTCGTTCAGAGGACAGCGCGCCTTTGAATGAATCCATCGCTATTAGAACGTTCATGTTCATCTCCTTTCCCCTTACAATATAATTCTAATATGCAGATAGGAATAATCATATGTGTTATAATACAAATATAACCATGATTTTATTACATATTTTTGTGATATAGAACAGGAGAACTTATGAAAATTTCTGAAGAGCTAGCAAAGATTATCGTTGATAATATCCATGAAGTCATCCCTGAGGAAATCAATTTCATAAATGCGGACGGTCTGATTATCGCCAGTACAGATCCAAAGCGTATGCATCGTCTGCATACCGGCGCGCTCAGTGTTATTCGAAACCGCGAGCAGCTGAGCGTGCAAAACGATACACAATATTACGGTGCACGTAAGGGAATCAATATGCCGGTATTCTTTGATGATGAAATTATCGGTGTGATTGGCATTACAGGTGAGGAACAGGATGTTATCGGCTATGCGAAAATCCTGCAGAAGATGACACAGATTCTTGTCAAGGATGCATATTATCGTGACATCCGTCATCAGAAGCGTTCCAGTGACAGGATTCTGATTGAGCGTGTGCTGAGCGGGAATTTTGAGAATGAATCCTTATTTCAAAATGACAATCTGACACAAAGGAGTCCAAGACTGATTGTATGTGCAAAGATTGACGGACAGCTGAAGGATGAGCAGATCGACCGTATACACCGTCTGCTGGAGGCTATTCCCTTTTCCACCTATATTGAGAAAAAGGCGTTGTATGTGCAGGAGCTGATTTTCATTATCCCTGCACAGAACAGGATGTATATCCATCAGTGGATCGGAAGTATCCGGGAGATATGTCCGCATGCGATTTTCTGGGGAATCGGCACTGTGACTGAGAAAATCAGCGATTTGCCGCTTTCGTATAGCAGAGCAAAAACAGCTGCCCTCTGGGGCAGCGGGATCAGCGGGCACAGTGTTTCCTGTTATGAGGATATCGGGGTCGGTATGCTGCTGCCGCATATCAATGAGCTGGAGAGAGCATATTACCTGAAGCATCTATTCAAGGATTGCAGTGCTGAGCGAATTGCGGAAATCATGATGGTTTTATCCCTGTATGAGGAGCATAACGGCAGCATTCTTCATTGTGCAAAAGCCTGCAATATGCATCGGAACTCCTTTCAGTATAAGCTTCTGCAAATACGCAAGCAGACCGGTCTGGATCCGAGAAGCCTTCATGATTATGTGCTGCTGAAGCTTGCTGTTGTGCTGTACCAATTTCAGCAAAATACACCGCATTCCTAAACGAAAACCTGTTCATGCAAATGATATTTATGAGAAAAGCACGCCTTGACTCTTTGGAGTTCCTGCGTGCTTTTATTCTTGTGGGTAATCTGTTCATATCTTTATATTCACTTCTGGTTCGATTATCACAGGTGAAAGTCTTATCATACTTAATCTATAATCAACAGGCTTATATGCTGTTTAAAGCTACCGCTTGAACATCCCTATTGATTGGATAATTCTCCAGAGTATTACACAGAATAATACGATTTTCAATCTGATATAGCGACGATTTCAACTGATCAAATCCCTTTGCATCACTTGCTTGAAAAGAAACACCCTGTTTTATTTCTATGAGTGAAAGCCTTCCTTTATAAAGAAGGACAAGGTCAATTTCATTTTGTTTACTATCCCGATAATAATATGCATGAAACGGCTCCTTATTATTTAAAAAGGTTTTTCTTATTTCATTCACTACAAATGTTTCAAAAAAAGCACCGGATAAATTGGAAATACGCAGAGTTTCGGGATAATTCATCTTTATCAGGTAAGCTGCAAGACCTGTGTCACTGAAATACACCTTACTTGATTTTACAACACGCTTCGTTATGGATATATCATTATACGGTTGTAGAAAATATATCAAACCGGTAGATTCCAATATAGAAAGCCAATGCTGTATCGTGTTACTGCTTACTTGCAGTTTTCTGCTCAGGTCAGAAGCATTGATCTGCTGACCTGTAAGAGCAGCAAGATATTGAAGGAAATCATGAAATTTCAGCTTATCCTTTAGGTGTATCAGTTCACTGATATCTCTGTCAATGTACGTATTCACATAATTCTCATAATAGTCAGGCACCGCTTGATCTGTCCGATATAATTCCGGATACATACCCTTTGTAATCAGTTCAAATACATCTTTTACACTTATTTTTATACTTTTCTGATACATTGCTATGCGATCTTTTGAAGGTACAAACGGTAAAGTTTCTCTACCCAGAATTTCATCCAGCCCCAGAGGCACCATTTGAATAACACTGGCTCTTCCTGCAAGGGACTGTGTTACATTTTTCATTAAATGAAACGCCTGTGATCCTGTTAACAGATACATTCCATTGGCATTACCAGTTTCCAGTCTCTTTCTGTTTACAATTTCTTCTATCACTTCAAATAAAACCGGAGCATACTGCACTTCATCTATGATCAGCGGCGTGTCAAACTGCTGTAGGAAATACTTAGGATCAGAAATTGCAAGCTTTCTTTGATCAATATTATCAAGTGACACGTACGCAAAGCCCTTTTCTTTCACGAACTCATAAGCAAGTGTAGATTTCCCCACCTGCCTTGATCCGGTTAAAATTACAACAGGATACATATCCAAAGCTTTTACTACATGTGGTTTTATAGCCCTTTTCAACATGAACAGTCACCTCGTTTCGCACATATTTTAAGTTCAACTTCATAATAACACTAATTTCTTCTTTTTTCAAATATAAAAAATCCGTATGAAAAGCTCCTTTTCAAGTATACCCATGAAAGAGTCCTGTCATCACCATTCTCTTTCCTGTTGCTTTATTATATGAAAAGGACTGGTTCCATCGCTTGAACCAATCCCTTTTCATCTTTATAAGAAATTATTTTTGATCTTAGTAGTAATATTTCACTTTGTCATTCGATTTGAACAGACGAATCTTTTCCTCAACGACTTTTCCACATACTTCCATTGCTTCCGGATAGATTTCCAGAGGTTCACGATAACCTGGATTTTCATTCAGAGTCTTGCGGCACTGTGTATAGAATGCAACCTTGATATCACTGGAGATATTGATTTTACAAATGCCATTATCAACTGCTGCTGCAATCTCTTCGTCTTTATTGCTGGATCCGCCGTGCAGTACCAGTGGTACATCCACCTTGCTGGTAATGTCTTTCAGAATATCAATACGCAGCTCCGGTTTCATATCCTTTGGATAAATTCCGTGAGCTGTACCGATAGCTACGGCAAAGGTATCAATTCCTGTGTCCTCAATGAACTGCTTTGCTTCTTCAGGAACCGTATAGATAACACCCTGTGTTCCGCCCTCAATTGAATTACCGGTTGTACCGATGGTTCCTAATTCTGACTCAACGGATACATTGGCGATATGTGCGGTTTCCACTACTTTTTTCGTAACTGCAACATTTTCCTCATAAGGCAGTGTGGATGCATCAATCATAACAGATGTCATACCTGCACGGATGGCGCGTACTGCTGTTTCATAGGAATCCCCGTGATCCAGATGGATACATACAGGCACATCGGTCTGTGCTGCTTCATAAATCATAGCCTGAATCTGTGCATCTCCTACAAAGTTAAATTCATCCGGACTCATTTCCAGAATAACCGGTGAATTTAATTCCTTTACTTTTTTCATAACAACCTTTAACAGCTGATCGCTTCCGATGTTGAATGCAGGTATTGCAAAATGATTTTTCTGTGCAACTGCAAGTAAATCCTTCATATTCATTAACATAAGTTTAGCTCCTTCTTCCCTTACAGGGATTTTCCTTCCGATTTTGATAATCTGATGTAATGCCTGATAATCTCGCGACTATCAATTTCAACCTGATGCATCATGACCCAGTAATTGATGTTCGGATCTTTTTCCAGATGCTTTTTGATACTGTCAACATTGGCATTCATGAAATCACAGCCGACATTGATTTTGTTAATACCGTATTTTACACAATTTTCTATGTTTTTATCCCCGGAGCCGGAACCTCCATGCAGAACCAGCGGCATTTTGGTAAGCTCCTTGATTTCCTTTAGACGTTCAAAGTCAAATTCTGGAACATAGCCTTCCGGATAGTTGCCATGAGAGGAGCCAAAGGAGATTGCCAGCGCATCAATGCCGGTTTCCTTCGCAAAGCGCAATGCCTGCTGCGGGTCTGTCTTCATGGCATCATTTGTATAATTGCCGCCTTCACTACCACCCATGCATCCGATTTCCCCTTCAACAGATGCATCAAACTGTCTGGCAAATTCTACAATTTCCTTTGTCATTTTGATATTGCCTTCCAGATCATAGCGGGAGGCGTCCACCATGACACTGGAATATCCGTCATGAAGTGCTTTTTTCAAATATCCGATTTCTTCCCCATGGTCGAAATTTAATGCAACTTCAACACTGGCCCGCTGTGCCAGCAGCTTTACGATCGGTGCAATCAGCTCGCTGTCACAGTGATTCACCATATGCTCCTGAACGATATTCACAATGATGGGAGCTCTTAAATCCTGCGCTGCACTTATGACAGCTCTTGCTGTTTCTATATTAAAGCAGTTGATTGCCATGACTGCATAATTTCCTTCGTTGGCTCTTTGCAGCATGCCTTTCATTGATACATACATTGCGATCCCTCTTTCTTTTTATGAGAATGTGATGCCGGAAAGATCCATTTCCTCTTCGACCTCTTCCACCTGAACTTCATCAGCGTCTGTTCTCTTCTTTTTGATAAGTACCAGCAGAACAGCTGTCACACACGTACCGGCCAGCAGTGCGAGCAGGGCTGCGAATGGATTGGTCATGGCCGGGATAACGAAGACACCGCCGGATGGCACGGCACTTCCCACACCCAGAGTAAAGCTGATAGCGCCTGTAACACCACAGCCGATGGAGGTACAGATAACCGTACGAATCAGGTCATTCATAGCAATCGGGATAACACCCTCGGAAATCATGCACAGTCCCATCGGGAAGGCAACCTTGATGTTTTCAACCTCAGTCGATGTATAGATGCGTTTTTTGATGAATTTAGAGATAACAAGGGATAAGGTGATTCCAAGTGGCGGAACCATGGCTGCAAGCACCTTGATTGCTTCCGGCTCCAGAATTCCTTCCAGCAGTAACCCGTCGCAAATAAGATTCGGAACCTTGCTGATCGGACCGCCGAAGTCCAGACATCCAAGGGCACCGATGATAAAGCCGTACAGAACCTTGGAGCTCTGATCCAAACCTGTGATGAAGTTTGTCAGACCTTCTGTTAACCATACGATTGGTGTACCGATTACAAAGTACATCAGTAATCCTGCAATGATGGAAGATAATGTTGGAATGATCATCATCGGCATCAGTGCCTCTGCCCAGTGTGGAACCTTCAGATGCTTTCTGATGAACAATGCGATATAACCGACAATGTAGCCTCCGACCATACCGCCCAGGAAGCCGGCACCCAGGAAGGAAGCAATCTGCCCCATCAGGAAACCTGGAGCAATACCCGGACGATCTGCGATTGAATAAGAAATATAACCTGCGATAAATGATGGAAGAAGACCCATTCCCAATACACCGAGTGATGTCAATGCACTAGGAATCGTCATCTTGCTTAAATCTGTAACTACCTCTCCACCCATCAGATTTCCGATAGCGATCAGCAGACCGGAAGCAACTACCAGCGGCAGCATATAGGAGATGGCGGTGAGGGCATGGCGTTTCAGCTCAGCACCAAATTTTTTCATAATCCTTTTTCCTCTCTTTCTTTATTTGTTTAATTCTGCTTCAATTTTTTGAATCAGCTGCTTCGGTGCCTTCACACACACATTGGTAGGAACCTTTACTGTCTTTTTCCCCTCAAAGCGCTCCGTACCTGTAATGGCGATGTCAATGGCAAGAATGACAACATCTGCGGCTTTGATCTGTTCCGCTGTTAATTCATCCTCAGTACCGATCGTTCCCTGTGTTTCCACATGGATTGTGTGTCCCATACCTTCCGCAGCTCGAATGAGCTTTTCTTTTGCGATATACGTATGAGCGATTCCGGATGTACAAGCTGCAACTGCAACGATATTCATTTGTACGTCCTCCTTTCTTTAACTGTCTATATTATAAAATGTTTCCGACATTCCTTCCGATTCATTGTGGTATTTTTAATACTGCCCTTTTTTTCTTTCCTTTGAAACAGATGGGAAGATAAATGTGGTACTTTTTATTTTCCTGCAAATATCTCCTTTAATTCTTCTACATTCTCTACCTGCAGCAGACGTTCGACTGCCTCATCATTCCCCAGCTTTCTGGCAATATCCGCCAGCAGCAGCATGTGGTTGCGTGCATACTCATGATCATTGCTTACCGCAAACAGGAAAACCAGACGGACGCCCTTATCATCCAGTGTCTCCCATTCAATTTCATGCTTCAGCTTTGCAATTGCGATACCGACCTGTGTCACAGAATCACTTTTTCCGTGCGGAATAGCGATATAATTGCCGATTCCTGTTGTTCCTTCACTCTCGCGCAGATAGATATCCTTCTTGAAGGCCTCCACATCTGCGATATAGCCTGCATCCTTCAGCTTTCCTGCGAGTAATGTTAATACCTCTTCCTTATTTGCCGCCTCTGCGTTTAAGTCGATGATTCTCTCATCCAATACATCTATTAGTTGCATATCATGTTCCTCCTCGTATTTTTTTATGATATAACATTGCAAATCTTCATGTTTATCGCGTATACTTCTGTCGACTACTGTATCAGATAGCGATACAGCTCCAGATTCGATTTTTTACTGCGTATGATTTTCACCTTTTCATCTGTCTCTATCAGCGATATATACTGCTTATAGAATGACTGTATTCTTCGGATTTCCTCATGTGTGGACATTTTAAAGCCCAGCAGGAAGATCACATCCACCCGGTCATCATCCCAGACAATCGGTTCCGGTAATACTGCAATCGCGACATGGGATTCATTCACTTCACTCATGGCTCCATGGGGAAGTGCCACACGGTTTCCGATACTCGTCGTTGTCGCTTTTTCCCGCTCCATGACGGAATCATAGAATTTTCCTGTCACATAGCCCTTCAGCTCCATGCGCTCACACATGTACTTCAACAGCTCTTCCTTCGTATCAAATGACGTATTGATGAACATCAGCTCAGGAGAGAACAGCTGAAAGCAGATCGGCTCAAATGGATTGATTTCCTCCGATACCCGAAGATTCAGATTATCCATGAAGCTGCGAAGCATCCCGATCCCCGTATCACTTAACAGGTTCGGTATGACGATAATGCGTCTGTCTGTTTCCTTTAACAGCTTGGAGCTTATGATGATATCCTCATCCGGATGCTCATACAGCTTGAAATCATGATGACTGATAACCTTCAGACTGCTGATTTCCGGTACGGTTTTGCGAATCCGCTCGCTTAGCAGCTGTGCGTGTCCCAGATTGCTTTCCGCAAGCAGAATGGCACTGTAGCGCTGATTTCGTCTTTCCAGTGCTGATTGTATATACAGCACGATATAGCCGAGCTCATCCTCTGTAATCTGCAGACCGAAGGTGTTCTCAAACATCATGGATATCGACCAGGCCGCACGGAAGACCGTCTTGTATTCGGTTTTGATGAAATTCACAAGCGAATTGCTTTGTGGAGAGCCGTAACGCAGACGGAATATGGTTGGTCGCATATGGAAGATGAGACTTTCCCGCAGCTTGCTGTCATTTGTCAGATCCACTTCCAGAATATTTCCAATCGTAACCAGCATCTCATCAATAAAATTCAGTATTTTCTGATCATATTTTGAGATATTGGAAATCATATCCACAGCATTGTTGATGCCGATGAATTTCGAGCATAAAATCTGCGTTGCCAGAAACATGACATCCTCGTTGGAGAAGATCACATGCATCTTCTCATGCAGCTTTTTGAAGATAGCGATGGTAAACGGATATTCGTTGTAGCGTTCCAGGATTTCCTGATCCTCCTGTGCGATGCGAAGCGGTGTACTGAAATCCTTACGCTGATATGCCAGACAGCAGTAAATGAGTATTTCGTAAAAGGATGTATCTGTGAAACGATAATTCCATTCATTCTCCGTTTCAATAATCGCTTTCTTTATTAAATCGATATCGATATTGGAGAAAAAGTCCTGTGTCTGTCTGCGTGTTTCATCCAGATCATGATCCAGCATGATATAGTCCTTTAATGCGATTCGATAGCTTGTTTCATCATATTTCAGTGAACAGCCGCGGCTTCGTTCGTTGTTGATTTCAATGCCATACGGAGCAAGCCATTTTTCACAGTCTTTCATCACCTTCAATACGGTTGGCGGACTGAGATACAGCTCCTCTGCCAGCTTCTGTGTTGTGATGGTTTCTCTGGGCATCATACGAAAGAATATCTGCAGTGTTTCTCTTACCCGCTGTGTTGCATCATAGCCTACACTGAAGTGCTCGGCACCATCCAGCAGCCGCAGCATTTTTTCCTTCTGCTGCTCGTCCATATTCAGCCAGATTCCGACACGCGGCTTCTTTTCAATGGAGCCTAGCTGATTCTCCTGTAAATAGTTTTGCAGGTGCTCCAGCTTATTTCTGGTTGCCTTTTCCGAAAGAGCAATCATGGAAGCTATTTTACCTGTTGCGACGATATCGCCCTGTACCAGTATCTTCAGTATTTCCTTAATATAGTAATTTTCTTTTTCAGACTTCATAGACACCTCCTGTATCTGCAGTTTCTACACTTGAAGAAACGCAAGACAGGCTGCTCCGAGCAATCCGCTGTCTTCACTCAGGTTTGTTTTTACAACCTTCACCAACGGCTGAATATTCGGATACACCTTTGTTTTCACTCTCTGTTCCACATCCTCTACAAACCCCGGTATCTTGATTGCGACACTGCCGCCAAGAATGACGATTTCCGGATCGACAAACGCATAGATTATGGCAATCGTATTTGCAAGATATTCCTTGGCATCCTCCATAATGTCAATCGCTGTCTGATTTTGCGAACAGGCAAGTGCATATACATCGCCGGCATGCTCAACATCCAAACCGGCTTTTTTTGCGCGTGTTGTAATCGCTGTACCGCTGCAGATAGCTTCCACACCGCCGGGATAAATGGAACCATGGCTGGGACCGTTTCTCCATAACGGAATATTCGCGATTTCATGTGCAAAGCCATGCGCTCCCTGATAGATCTTTTTATCAATGACAAGTCCTGACCCAAGTCCTGTGGAAATGGTCAGAAACTGCACATAGGAGTAGTCTTTCCCCTGACCCAGAACAGCTTCCGCAAGACATGCGAGATTTGCATCATTTTCCAGAAAAACCGGTACCTTTAAACGTGCACTCAGCTCTTTGCTTACCGCAAGACCATGCCAGCCTCCTTTTAAATTGGGAGTGTCCAGAATAATTCCCTGCTTCAAATCCAATGGACCCGGACAGGATAAACCGACTCCTGCGATAGCCACGGAAAAGCTCTGCACCGTCTCCTGAATTTTTTGAAGTGTTGCCTGTGGATTATTTACATCTGTAGGAAACTGTATCCTTTGAATAATCTCATATGCTTCATCAATCAGTGCGATTCTTGTATTCGTTCCTCCGATATCAATTCCTGCTGTATACAATCGTATCCCTCCTTATTTACAAGTTAAGAATACCATGAACCCTTTATTCCCTCAAAAAAATATGGGGAATATAAATGAGGTAGTTTTTCCTTTTTGTCGTTTTTGCAGGAATACATATGAAAAAGACCTGTTTATAGTAAACGCATATCGTTCTTTATAAACAGGTCTTTTAATCCTACTTCAAGCTGAAAGATTCGTTGCTATTCCAAATCCTCACCGTTGGATGCTATCACTTTTTTGTACCAGTAGAAGGAATCCTTCTTGTATCGATTCTTAGTACCATTTCCTTCGTTATCCAGATCTACATAGATAAACCCATAGCGTTTCTTCATTTCACCTGTGGAAGCACTAATCAAATCAATACACCCCCATGGAGTATAGCCTCTTAAATCCACGCCATCCTTCAGTGCTGCATGCATAGCTCTGATATGCTCGCGCAAATAGTCTATGCGATACGGATCATGGATACTTCCATCCTCCTCCAGCGTGTCAATTGCCCCTAAGCCATTTTCTACAACCATAACAGGAATTTCATAACGGTCATAAATATCATTGAGGAAATACTGTAAGCCGTCCGGATCCATCCCCCAACCCCAGTCAGTATATTGAATATACTTATTTTTTACACCGAGGCTGAGATTGCCTGCCCCATCCTTTTCTACGCCCTCATGCGTCGTTACGCAGCTTGTTCCATAATAGGAAAAGGTAAAGAAATCAACGGTTCCCTTTTCCAGCTGCTGCATATCCTTCAATGTACAATCAAGTTCGACATAGTCTTCTTTCCAGATTCGTTTTGCATAGGCCGGATATTTCCCCCGTACCATAACATCACCGCAATAATAAAACGCATCCTGCATCTTTTTTTGTGTTTTCAGGATATCCTTCGGATCGCAGGTCAACGGATAATTACACATCCCTGCCAGCATACATCCCACCTGATAATCCGGGTCAGTCTCGTGCGCTCTTTGCACAGCTCTTGCACTTGCGACGAACTGATAGTGCAGCTGCTGATAATAAGAGGATACCATTTCTCTGGTTGCATTCGGCATCCAGTCTTTCATCATAATCAGGCAATTGATTTCATTAAATGTAAGCCAGTATTTAACCAACCCCTTATATTCCTTAAAAATGACTTCTGTATAGCGATCAAAATAAGCAATCATTTTGCGTTCATTCCAGCCGCCTTCTTCCTCTTCCAAATAAAGCGGTGTATCATAATGTGAAATCGTTACTAAGGGTTCAATATGAAATTTCTTCAATTCCATGAACACGTTTCTGTAGAAATCCAAGCCATCCTGATTTGGTTCATGTTCAATTCCCTGCGGAAAGATCCTTGACCAGGAAATTGACATCCGAAACATTTTAAAGCCCATTTCAGCAAACAATGCAATATCCTCTTTGTAGCGATGGTAGAAATCTATCCCCTCCTGATTGGGATAATAATAGCCATCCAGAACTGCACCTTTTCCTCCCTCAGGAATACCTTCAAACTGAGAAACAGCACCCGTCGTTCCATCCGGCATGCGATAGGTCAGCATTCTCGCCGTATCAGCCGTACCTGCTGTCGTGATATCGGTTCTTGCAGGTCCACGTCCTCCCGCATTCCATCCACCCTCGCATTGATTGGCAGCAGTTGCACCGCCCCATAAAAAATTCTTTGGAAAGTTATTCATAACGTTTTATCATCCTTTCATTCCTCTAGCTTTGCGCCATTGGACGCTATCACCTGTTGATACCAGTAGAAGCTGTCCTTTCGATAACGTTTCATCTCTGCTGTTTTTGCGGCATTATCATCCTCATTACGATCTACATAAACGAAGCCATAGCGTTTTGAAATTCCTTCTCTTGTTGAAACCAGATCAATCGCAGACCATGGACAATAGCCCATGATATCTGCACCTTCCTCGATGCCGATACGCATTTGACGAATTGTTTCCCGTAAATGCTCAATGCGATAGGAATCGTGAATTGATCCGTCCGCTTCCAGTATATCTTCTCTTCCATAGCCGTTTTCCGTTATCAACACAGGAAGGTGATAACGCTGCGTCAGTCTTCTAGCGGTTATGCGGATACAATAGGGATCAAAGCTGTGTCCGTCAGCTTCCGAATTCATAAGATATTCATTTTGCACAGCACGCCCGATACCCGGCTTATCCATCAGCTTCATCAAATAGCTTACTTCTCTGTTATCCGCATGCAGCATAGCTTCATAGTCAATTTCAAAGTACGGCAGATATTCCGTTGTATCATTACCATAGCAATTGAAGCCGATAAAATCCGGATGGCAGGTTCTCATGCATTCAAAATCGCCTTCCTCTGTACGTATCTGAATGTCATTTAATTCAAAGTAGTGATTGACACTTTCCGGATATTTCCCGAATACCAGCGCATCCAGGTAAAAATTATTTCTCAGATCATCCATATTCATTGCGGCGATATAATCGATTGGATTGCACGATTTCGGATAGGATGTTGTAATATTCGGTGCCGGTCCGATTTTCGCATCCGGACACAGCTCATGACAAAGATGAATTGCCTTTGCCTGTGCGACCAGCTGCACATGAGCCTGATTATATAATGCATCTAAATTCTGCACCCTGCCGCTGCCGCCTGTCATATCCACGGCCCCAAAGAAAATCAGCATATTCTGTTCATTGTACGTCAGCCAATATGTAACATCCTCTTTGAATTCCGAAAACAGCACTCTGCAGTAGGCGACATAGGCATCCATCATCCTGCGGTTATTCCAATTCCCGTATTTCTTTTCCAAAGCAAGCGGTAAATCAAAATGAAAGATGGTAACAATGGGTTCTATGTCGTATTTACGACATTCAGCAAATACCGCTTTATAAAAATCTATTCCTTTTTGATTTATCTCATTTTCACCATCAGGCAGGATACGGCTCCAGGAAATGGACATCCTGTATGCTTTGAATCCCATTTCCGCTATAAGTGCAATATCCTCTTTCCAATGATGATAGAAATCGGAAGCGTAATGAAAGGAACAGGTTCCTTCATTCAGTTGCTTGACATCCCAGATAGAAAGTCCGCGTCCATCACAATCATAACCGCCCTCTACCTGCGCGCTGGAAGAGCTGCCGCCCCATAAAAATCCTTCCGGAAACGCCATAGCTAAACCTCCTATGCTTCCAGAGCTTCTGCTTGTTCCTTTTCAATACACTGCTTTTCATAAATTTTGAAGAACGGATACCAGATGATTGTCAGTAATGTTTTGCCAGTGCCCTGTTCGCCGACGATCAATGTACTCATAGCGTCTTCCGGATAAAGAATAGCTGCTTTTGCTAATTGAACAGCATTCTTCAGGCTGCCGTTGACACCAATCAGTTTTGAGAAGCAGGATAAATGCTTTTCTTCCTTTTTACCTTCTTTTAATCTATACAGTACAGGTCTTTGCTTTGATTTTTCCAGAATACCCTGCTTAACACAATCATTTAATATCGCTGAAAGATTGGTTCTCTGTATATTTAAATCAGCCGACAGCTCCTGAGTCGTAAAGCCTTTGAAATCTTCACCCTTTTTTATGGTCATGTCCTGCATATACATTAAAACCATTTCTTTATTTGTCCTCATCTATGATCACCTCGGTTATCAGATAACACCTTCATTTTTATAGTATCATATTTATACTTACCAGTACCGCTAAAAGTATAAGAACATAGTGTATAACAGGTTATACAGTATCACAAGAGCTTTGCATGAAACTGCACCTTGCTGTTCACTCATATGTGCGAGAACAGCAAGGTCAGATTGTTATGTCTGTTATGTAAAAATAAAGAGGGTTTTCTTCCAGCATCCACAGACAGAACCTCAGGCTGTCCTCGCTTGCTATATAAAAAAAGCCAATCCGCTTATTAACTAAGGGACTGGCTTATATATTATATATACCTAGACAGATGTTATACAATACAATTATTTTTTGATAATACTTTCATTCCAGTGTTCATTCGGTGCTACTTCCAGCAGGTCTGCTACGGTAGCTGCCACATTGGATAATCCAAGCTGCTCATCCTGCTTCAGCTCTACATCAGCACCGTAAATGATGAACGGAACCTTGTTTAATGTGTGAGATGTCTTTGCCTTTACAGGAGCATCTTCCTTTTTCTTCTTTTCATACATTTCATCGGCGTTTCCATGATCAGCGGTTACGATCAGAATACCGTTAACTGCATCCACAGCCTTCTTTACACGGGCCAGCTGCAAATCCACTGACTCCACACCGATCACAGTAGCTTCAAAGTTTCCTGTATGTCCAACCATATCACCGTTTGGATAGTTCGTACGCAGGAAATCATAGTTTCCGGATTCGATTGCCGCACACAGAACATCTGTAATTTCTGCAGATTTCATCCAAGGACGCTGTTCAAACGGAATTACATCGGATTGGATTTCCACATAGTCTTCCAGCTTTTCATCCAGCTTTTCGGAACGGTTACCATTCCAGAAATACGTAACATGTCCGAATTTCTGCGTTTCACTGATTGCATATTCACGGATACCATGCTTGCACAGCTCTTCCGTCAATGTATATTTAATTTTTGGAGGGTATGTCAGGAAATTATGAGGGATGTTCAGGTCAGCATCATACTGAAGCATTCCGGCAAACATCACCTTCGGCATTCTGACACGGTCAAACTTGTCAAAGCTGTCATCTCCGTCAAACGCCAGAGAGATTTCCTGTGCACGGTCACCACGGAAGTTGAACAGAATGACACTGTCTCCATCCTCGATCGTACCGACCGGCTTTCCATCCTTCGCAATAACGAATCCAGGCAGATCCTGGTCAACTACACCGGATTCTGCACGATAGGTTTCGATTGCTTCCTTCGCAGACGCAAATTCTCTACCTTCGCCAAGCACATGCACATGCCATCCCTGCTCAACCATTGCCCAGTTTGCTTCGTAACGGTCCATGGTAATGGTCATACGTCCGCCACCGCTTGCAATGCAGGCATGGAAGCTGTCATCGTTCAGCTCAGCCATGTAAGCTTCTATATCATCTACATAGGTTAATGCACTTGTTTCCGGAACATCACGTCCATCCAGCAATGCATGAACACGCACTTCCTTAACACCATCTTCCTTAGCCTTTTTAATCAAAGCCTTCAGATGGTTGATGTGAGAGTGCACGTTTCCATCAGAAAGCAATCCGAGGAAATGCATCTTTCCATCCTTACAGTTATTTACAAGTCCGCTCCAGGTTTCTGTTTTAAAGATTTCACCTGTTTCGATATTTTCATTTACCAGCTTCGCTCCCTGAGAATAAATCTGTCCGCAGCCAAGTGCATTGTGTCCTACCTCGCTGTTCCCCATATCATCATCCGTAGGAAGTCCAACAGCAAGACCATGTGCCTTGATTTCTGTATGCGGGCTGTTTTCCCACAGGTTGTCTAATGTTGGTTTATACGCTTTTTTTACGGCATTTCCAAATTCGGAATCACTGATTCCCACACCGTCCATAACCACTAATACTACTGGTCTTTTACTCATTTTCAATACCTCCTGTATTCCCTAATAATATAACACTTTTTGCTGGTTTTAGGAATCCTTTTATATCAATTTCAGCCGTTTGCATGAAATAATCTTATGCCTCTATATGTATTTTTCAAGGAAGGTATCCACCTTTTCCCAATAGGCCAGCGGATCGGCCTCTCTACTCTTTCCATGTCCGGCTCCCTTAACAATCATAAGCTCTTTTTCACCGGCAGCTGCCTTATATAGAGGGTACACCATATCTGTTGGAACGAAATCGTCCGCATCTCCATGGATGAACAGCATGGGGACCTTTTTCCTTTTTACTGCGGCTAGCGCATCCGCATCCTTTAAATCATAGCCTGCACGAAGCTTTGTCACAAGATTTGCGGCATCCAGTGCGGGAAAAGACGGCAATCCAAACAAATCATCCAGCTGGAAGCTAAATTCATCCCAGGCACTTGTATAGCCGCAGTCTTCCACTGCGACTTTTACAGCATCCGGAAGCTGTTCGTTACCACTTGCCATCATAACCGTGCTGGCTCCCATGGATACTCCATACAGAGCGATACTGGCTGAGCTGTCCTGCTTCAGAATATACTTCGACCATTCAACAATATCCTCGCTGTCCCATGCACCCATTCCTATGGAATCGCCTTCACTTTGTCCGTGAGAGCGAAGATCAGGCACCAGTACACGATATCCCTGTTCCGCAAAATGGTTTGCGACCTCTGCCATGTTTTTTGCTTCGCTGATGTAGCCGTGAACAACAATGACCCATTTATTTCCGGTTTGATTGATTTCATAAGCATGCAGCCTATAGCCGTCTTTATTTTTCATCCAGACATCCTTTGTATCACGCGCCATCATTTCATTATAGGAATCCTTCGATGCCTGTGCTGCTTTGGGATCCTCCTCTTCATTTCCGAATACAACGCTTTTATCACTATGTGCGTCAATCGCCAGTGTATAGAAATAATTACCGGCAAATCCAAGACCGCCCAATACCAGAATCAGCAGACTGATACCAATTCCGATTACTACCTTTGTTCTCTTTTTCATATCATCACTCCATTTACTTTTATAATCAAACTTTGTTATTATAGCAGACATTATCTGAAATGCAAGCAAATGAAGAATGAATTGAATATGAATCGTTATGAAACACCATAAAGCTGAAAAAAACTCATGATGTGATACAGAATGGAGTGAACAGCTTTTATTGCATGGCTCGAATATATCATATAGAAGATTCTCATATTGAATGAAAAAGCTCTTTGCGAATTTATTTTTTCTTTTGACACATAAAAAATTTCGATAAATATAAACAAATAGTGGATTATTTAGGAATTCAGTATCTTCCATACGTATATAGGGGTGTAAGGAACCCTTACAGAATGGAGGACATAAAAATGTCAAACACAATGCATCAACTCAGCTACAGTAATGATCTATTTTTTAAGTACACCCTTTCCCGTGAGGATGAAGGCTCTGTGTACGCCCGCAACACCATCATTGAACGTGTTACCGGAATTCGGGTAAAGGAAAGCACCGTGCTCAATCCCAATCTGGATCCGGGCATCATTCTGGATGTTCATGTGAAGGATGAACAAAACCGCCATTTCAATATCGAGATGCAGACCACCTACAAGGGATTAGCGGAAATGATGCGCTTTGAATTTTACGGTGCCAGAGCATTGAACAATCAGCTCAACAGCGGTAAGAAGTACAGGGATTTAAAGCCGGTATATCAGATTATTTTCATTGACGAATATGCATGGAACAACAGAAATCTGATCAATCAGTATCAGATGCGCAATGAGCAGGGAGAGAAGGAAAGCTACTATCCGCTCATCCTTCGCACCTATATTCATATGCCGGCAATCAATGACATCGTAAGGGAGAAGGAAATACAGAGGCTGAATGACTTTGAACAGCTGGTGTATCTGTTTGAAAACAATGGAAAAAATGATATACTGAAGTCAAAGGAAAGGCTGGTGAAGGTATTCATGGATAAGTACGAGGAAATGCAGAAGGATGACGAGCTGTGGTCAACCGCAATGGCGATTCAGATGGGAGAGGCACGTTACCGCTATGGCTTGGAGGACAGCTTTGAAGAAGGAAAAATTGAAGGGGAGAAGATTGGTATACAGAAAGGTAGGATATCGCTGTTACTCAAGCTGTTAAAAAGTAAATATCATGAGGATTGCTCAGCCTGGCTGCTCTCTTTGAATGATGAACAGATGGAAGCCGTATCCAGCTTGATACTGGTCTGTAATTCTTTTCAGGAGCTGAAGAATCAGGTTACGATAATGAAGTAATACATACAATCCCAACTAAGAAAACTGTTTTATGAGCGCTTCTGATAAAACAGTTTTTTGTTCTTTTTCACTCTCAAACATATAAAGCCCTGTTCATACAGTTGAGCCAGTCCGCTTCACCTCAATCTGCTCATTATCCTGAGCTATACACGTATATCGCGTATGAAGAAAACAGCAGCGCCATTCGGCATCCCAATCCCTGAAGCAGCACAGGTCTTTTACAGGACTGCAGGGAGGACAGCCTATTTCTTAATTCATCAGCCTATATTGGTATACAGGAGTTAATAATCAACAATTCCATTGCTTAAAAGCTGGCTTTCCAGTAGGTGCCCGACACGAAAACCTATCGTACATGCAATAGAAATGGAAGCTGGTGTAAGCCAGATACAGAAGTAATCCTTATAAAACAGTATGAACCAAAAAATACATATCCAAAGCAGATATGTATTCAGAGTATTCTTGAAAATGCCAGGATCAGAAACAGAACTCCACTGACCCAGGACAGCCTGCATTCTTTCAGCGATAGCACTCTGCTGCCCAGAAAGGATCCCCCCAGAATTGCCAGTATACCGACGCAGAAACTGATGACCAGCACCGGCAGAGGCTGCACAATGCTGATACCCAGCGCAAAGCCGCTCGCCAGTGAATCAATCGACAGAGCCACAGCCAGATACAGTGCCTCCTTCAGGGAAAGCAGCTTGCTGTTATCCGCATCCGCCTTGGTTTCATCCAGATAGATGTCCAGAACAAACGATATTCCACTGTATTCAAAGCTCAGCTTTTTCCGTTTATAGGTGCCAAGAAACGACTTGATGGTTCCCTGAAACAGGGAGCTAAGACCAATCATAAAGAAAATCGTGAAGGATATCATGCGGCAGATATACGGCGGTATGAACTGCTGTATAAATGCTGCTGTATACAGGGAAAATGACAGAAACAGCACACCGATCAAGGAAATCAGAACCGCTGATTTCCAGGGTATGCGTATATGCTCGCCACCATAGGCAAGAGAGGCCAGAAAGCTGTCCAGACTCAGGGCAATGACAAGTAAAAAGGCATTCCACATGCTTATCAGACTCCTCTTTACTATCATATTGAATCTGAAAATTTATGTGACGAACGTTTTACGGAGCCTTATCCGACGGATTTCTGTTTCGGTTTCTTTCTAAGCTTTAATTCAGCAGGTATTTTAGCAGCGGCCTCCTGCAGCAGGGACGCAGCAAGCTCCGCTTTTTCCTTTCTTGTGTACGTATCCGTTTTTACTTCTGATAAACGTTGCATGACACCTCTCAGCTCCTTCAGCTCCAGCAGATTTACAGCAAGTGTAAACAGCGTTTTCCTTCTGCCATCATTATAATCTGATAAAAGCTCCTTTAGAATCTCAATTTTTTCCAGCTGTTCCTTGTGATATGCAGCGGCACCTATCGTATGCATGCGCATGAAATCCTGCATGCGGTTGCGGTGCGTGATAAAGGAATCATACGCATCCGGTTCTGCATACCGCTCACAAGGAAATTCAGAGCATGCAGAGCAATACATCGGTGTATCCTCCTTCTGCATAGCACACCGTGCAATCGCACACGCCTGATTTCCGGCACCTCCCCCGCACCCTGGACAATACCCGCCCAGATGCATACTGCAAAGTCCGCAGTTCAACCCGCATAGTGAAAACAGCTGATCCTCTCTTTCAAACCCCTTCATGCACACACCTCCGTTTTGATACAAATCTGCTTCTCTGTCTTCATTCTACCATCTCTATTTCAGAAAGTCATGACTTTTATCGGCATGTGTATATCAGAGCTTGGCTTGCAGGCAGGAGACGGTTAGAATATACAGCTGGCAATTACGAAAAAAAACAGGAAGCGAGCCATGTCGAAATTGCTCAATCCTCCTGTTCTATATATCAGGTGCTGTGTCGAAGCATGTATGCCGGATAGCGTATGCATGCCGGCAGAAGATTACAGCTCTGTAATATTACCTTTCTTATCAGCCAGAATCACACTCATATTCAGACTGTTTTTTACTGCCTTCGGAATTTCATTCCACTGTCTGCGATAGGAAACAGAGTCGTTAAATGCAATACTGTAATGTGTATTTGTATCCTCAATATGCTTTAAAACCTCGCTCAGCTTCACCGGCAGTGTCTGTTTTCTTCCCCGTTTGATCCCCTGTACATTGATCACCCAGCGCTGGCTCTCGTTGTGTGCTTCAATGAAATCCTTATTTTCGATGTATTCCCAGCCATGCTCACCCAGCCAGGATTTGATAAGATTGCATAAATCCTCTGTATTTCTCTTCATTTTTGCTTTTCTTGCGGCCAGCTTTTCTTCTTCACTCTTTGCCGGTCTTCCGCGTTTCTTATTCGGGAACATACGCTCTCTTTCCTCCAGCTGCTCTACATAAAAGCGTACCGTCAGATGAGAACCAAAGCCGGTATTTCCCTTTGGTCTTCTGAGAATCTCATCGCCTTCCAGCATCAGCTTGTAGATTGCCTGGCAGCAGGTTGGCATCGTTGCATGGTTTGGGCTCACGTTCGCATGCAGCTCCTTGGAGTTTACTTCTATAAATGCCTTGCCTTCTTTTTGTGCAGTCACCTTCATGTTTTCAATAACTTCCAAGTAATCTTTAATTCCTGGACCTTTCATTCTTTAACACTCTCCTTTTATTGCTTACATTGTAAATGTTTTGATTTGTCGAATACTATCACAATTTGACCAGTTAAAAAATTTTTTTAAAAAATATGTGTATAATAGAGTTAGGAAGTGGTGAAGACATGAGAAAAATGCTATTTAAGAAAATTTTGAGCATCCTGGATGCCATCGAGCTGCAGGGTGTTAGCTTACATGATGCCCCGTTGCGTGTATATGAGGAGATTGCAGGCGAGTATTATGCCATGAAGCTCAGTGAAATTCGGGATTTGATCGGCTTTCTGAATGAAAAGAAAATGCTGAAGACAACGCCGCGTGGAATTGATTTAACGCCTGCGGCAACAATCTATGCCAAAAGCAATCAGAATTCCGGTGTGGAGGCTCTGTCTATATTTGAAAGCTTTATCAAGGATCCTTTAATTTTCAGATACTATCATGAACAGATGCGGACAAATCCGTTTCGTGATAAACAGCTTGTCCTGGAATATGTCGACAGAGAAAGCCTTCAGCTCATGCTGCAGACAACTCTGTTTGAGGTCGTGGAGGAGAAGCTGCGCTTCCATCCGCGGCTGCTGAAGGGAATATCGGATATCCTGCAGGAATACAGTGATGAAAAAGTACCGCTGGTATCCATCACACTGACTGCGCTGTACACCTCCATTATCGTTGCTCACGAGGATATGCGTATTGACTATAAGAATACCAGCTACAGTATGATCGATTATAAATATAAGAATATCATACATGGCATCATTCCAAGAAAAGGGATCCCCCATGACCGGGATGAAACCAAGGCGCTGCAAGTATTTTATAAGGATACGCTGTTTCATGAGTTTGACCATAGCTGTCCAATCTGCGGTATCAATATACCACATATGCTGATTGCATCACACATCAAGCCGTTTCGTGACTGTGCGCATATTTATGAGGCAATCGACCACGACAACGGTTTGCTCTTATGCCGCAATCATGATTATCTCTTTGATCAGGGCTATTTTACATTTGATGAAAATGGCTATATCATCTTCAGTGAAGAGCTGCTGGAAAAAGATAATCTGGACAGTGCCTACAGTCTTCGTAAGAACTACAGGCTTGCAGAATGCTATCTGAGCGAAAACCGGATGAAGTTTATGGCATATCATCGGGAATTTATTTTTCACAGGAACAGGTAAGATATCCATTCCTTATTATAGAGATAAAATATAAAGTAAATATTAACAGAACATAAAATAGTATGTGAAATTGTCGAAGAAATGATACCTGCAGATCCTAAGAAATATACCATGAAGGAAGCTCACTGCTTCCTTTTTATATGGCAGGTTACAATACGTGGCAGCTTAGGATAAAAAAGATGTTCAAAAATCTAGGGCAGGATGATCGACTATTCTAACTGTAACTTTTACACTTACAGTAAAAGGAGGTATTGTATGAAAAAAATAGCTTTGTTTACCGTATTTGCCTGTATCATGGTCATACTGCAGGGCTGCGCAAAGGATATGCCGACGGAGGAGAATAAGGAAGCTGTACAGGAAAACAGCAATGCCTATCACAAAATTGACGCGAAGAAAGCAAAAGAAATGATGGATGCCGGAAAGGTCACGATCGTTGATGTAAGAACACAGCAGGAGTATAGGGAAAAACTTATACCGGATGCCGTCCTTGTACCGAATGAAACGATTGAGGACGAAGCGAAGGACAAGCTTCCGGATACGGATGCTGTTTTGATTGTACATTGCCGAACGGGAGTCCGCAGTAAACAGGCAAGCGACAAGCTGGTACAGATGGGATATAGGAATGTGTATGATTTTGGTGGTATCAATGACTGGCCGTATGATACCGTAAGCGAATAAGCTTATGAATAGCGAATTTATTATTGCTCTGCATGCACTTGCCTATCTAAGGCATCGCAATACAAAGGTTTCCAGCGAGGAGCTGGCGAAAAGTATATGTACAAATCCGGCACGCATCCGCAAGGTGATGGCCAAGCTGAAGAAAGCAGGACTGCTGGAAACAAGAGAGGGTAACAGTGGCGGCTATGAGCTGCAAGGTGATACATCCGCAATCAAGCTGTCCGATCTTGCACAGGCATTACAGCAGCCATTGACGAAATCCGGATGGAGAAGCGGTGCACTGAATACCTATTGTATGGTAGCTACCGGTATGGGTACTGTTGTAGACACGCTGGAGGCTTCCCTGAATGCGGTGTGTATGCAATACCTTTCTCAAATTACAATTGAAGATATCAGCCAACAGCTGATTGCTATTGAAAACCATAAAAATAAGGAGGAATGAAGTATGGCACTCGTAACAGCAAACAATGAGAATTTCTATGAACTGATTGAAAAAGAAGGAACCGTTGTGGAATTCTGGGCTCCGTGGTGCGGATACTGCAAGCGCCTGGCACCGGTTTTGAAACAGATTGCAGGAGAGTATCCTGACCTGACACTGGTACAGGTGAACATTGATGATAATGAAGAGCTTACTGAGCGCTATGGTGTGGAAACAATTCCAAGCCTGATGGTATTCCATGATAAAAAGCCATCCACTCTTTTGATTGCACCACAGGCAAAAGCGCAGGTAATCACATGGATGAAGGAACAAAAAGCTGCAGGAATCGAATAGAAGGTGAGGTGTTCTTATGAACAAGCAACTATATGATGTGGTGATTATCGGTGGCGGTCCTGCTGGCTATAGTGCAGCTTTGTACTGTGCGAGAAGCGCGTTATCGGTTCTCGTGCTGGAAAAGCTATCAGCGGGAGGCCAGATGGCAACCACTGGAATCGTAGAGAATTATCCAGGCTTTGAGGAAGGAATCGACGGCTTTGATCTTGGAGAAAAGATGCAGCAGCAGGCAGAACGCTTTGGCGCAAAAACCGCTTATGCCGGTGTTGAAGGTGCAGATTTAACAGCACAGCCAAAGCTTTTGCATACAGACGAAGGTGATATTGAAGCAAAGACGGTAATCATCGCCACTGGAGCCTATCCAAGAGAGCTTGGTCTGCCAAACGAATCCAGCCTGCGAGGGCGCGGTGTCGCTTACTGCGCAGCCTGTGACGGCATGATGTACAAAGGAAAGGACGTCATTATCGTCGGTGGTGGAAACAGTGCCATTGCGGACGCCCTGTATCTGGAAAAGATATGCAAAAGCGTTACCCTGATTCATCGTCGCGAGGAGCTCAGAGCTAGCAAGGTGTATGCAGGTCAGCTGGAAAACAGCACCATACGCTTTGTCTGGAACAGCCGCATAAAAGAAATTCTCGCAGATAACAAGGTCAGTGGAGCCGTTATTGAAAACTTAAAAACAAAGGAAACACAGGTCATAGCTGCACAGGGGCTGTTTGTCGCTATCGGACGCATCCCGGATACCGCAGTCTTTCAGGGACAGCTGGAAGTGAACAAGGCAGGCTATATCGTAGCGGACGAAACAACACGGACCAGTATTCCCGGTGTATTCGCCATCGGAGATGTTCGTAATAAGCCTCTGCGTCAGATCGTCACTGCAGTGAGTGATGGAGCTGTCGCTTCTAAGTTTGTAGACGAATTCCTTGCAGGATTGCCGCAATAAAGTTACAATGAAACAAACATAGCAGGATGTGACGGCATTCGGGGAGGAAAGCGTATGATACAGGAATTGTTTGATTTTATAACACAGCGTTGGGATTTTCTATTGCCGCTTATTTATGAGCATTTGCAGATATCCGCAATCGCTATTGTCTTTGCTACCATAGTAGGTGTCAGTATCGGTATTCTCATTGCAGAGAAACGAAAGGCTTCTTCTCTGACACTTGGAATCATCAGCTTCCTGTATACGATTCCTTCCATTTCCATGCTGGGCTTTCTGATTCCGGTAACAGGAATCGGTAATACGAGCGCCATCATCGCATTGAGCATTTATGCACTGCTTCCTATCATACGTAGCACCTATACTGGTATCACCGGTGTGGAAGAGGATATTCTGGAGGCTGCCCGCGGTATGGGAAGTACCGCTGCACAGATTCTCTGGCGCATTAAGCTTCCGCTTGCCATGCCGGTTATATTATCCGGCTTTAAAAATATGGTGGTGATGACGATTGCCCTGGCGGGTATTGCTTCCTTTATCGGTGCTGGCGGTCTGGGTGTCGCCATTTACCGCGGTATCACAACCAATAATTTAACGATGACGCTGGCAGGAAGTCTGGCAGTTGCCGTACTTGCCTTTGTCTTTGATATTCTGATGAATATTCTGGAATCCTTTTTCACAAAACGGAAGCATTCCAGAAAACAGAAGCGCGCCGTGGCTGTTGTGCTTCTCTGCATTCTGCTTGCGGGATGCACGACCATGCTTACGATTCCTTCAAAAAAGGATACCATTCATATCGCCACAAAACCAATGACAGAGGAATTTATCATCGGAGAAATGTTGAAGCAGCTGATTGAAGATCGAACAGACCTTTCCGTTGAAATAACCAAAGGAGTCGGCGGAGGTACAAGCAATATTCATCCGGCAATGGTTAAGGGTGATTTTGACATGTATCCGGAATATACCGGAACCTCTTGGAGCTTTGTATTAAAGAAAAAAGAAATACCTGAACACGATATCCTGTACAAGGAGCTTGTCAGAGAATATAAGCAGCAGTATCATCTGGAATGGACAGGCTTATACGGCTTCAATAACACCTATGGTATCGCGGTCACAAAAGAAACAGCACAGCGCTATCACTTAAAGACCTATGCTGATTTGGCCAGCGTATCCAGTCGAATGTCCTTTGGTGCAGAATATGACTATTATGAACGTGATGACGGATATGATGCTATGGTCAAAGCAAATGATTTTCATTTCAAGAAAAGCATTGATCTGGATATCGGTCTGAAATATGATGCCCTGTTGAAGAAAGAGGTGGATGCCATTCTGGTTTTCACAACCGATGGAAGAATCAGTGATCCCGATATCGTTGTGCTGCAGGATGAAAACAATTATTTTGAGAAATATTATGCAGGAACTGTTGTTCGTGAGGAGACACTTGCCACATATCCCCAGCTACGCAGTGTTCTGGAGCTGTTAAATGGACAGATCACTGAAAAGGAAATGGCGGAGATGAACAATGATGTTGAAACCAAAGGCAGAAATGAGGCAGATGTCGCAAGAGATTTCCTTGTGAAGAAGCAGCTTCTGGAGGTGACAAAATGAGCAGCATAAGAATGGAGCATATCGTCCACTCCTATGGAGAGCATACTGTCCTGAAGGATTTCAGTATGGATATTCAGGACGGGGAGTTTATCAGTGTAATCGGTGGAAGCGGAAGCGGGAAGACAACCGTTCTGAAGCTGATCAATGGTCTTCTGATTCCGGATCAAGGCGAAATCTATGTGCAGGATAAGGCTATTCGCAAGGTGGATCAGAATGAGCTGCGCCGCAATATCGGCTATGTCATTCAAAGTATCGGTCTGTTTCCGCATATGACGATTGAGGAAAACATCGGTTATGTACTATCTCTGACGAAACAGGATTCCGCTTTGATTCAGGAGCGTGTCAAGGAAATGATGGATATCATGAAGCTGGAGAAGCAGTTGCTGACCCGCTATCCCGACGAGCTGAGCGGCGGTCAGAAGCAGCGTGTCGGCATTGCCCGTGCACTTGCTTCCCATCCGAAAATTTTGTTAATGGATGAGCCGTTTGGTGCCGTGGATGAAATTACCCGCCACTCTCTTCAGGATGAAATTCTCAGGATTTATCATGAATTGCACATCACAATTTTCTTCATCACGCATGATATCCGTGAGGTACTGCGTCTTGGAACACGCGTCATGATTATGAAGGATGGCAACATCGAACAGTTTGATACACCGGATATTGTGAAAAAACAGCCGCAGACAGAATTTGTCCGACAGCTGTTATCTTACCTGAATGAGTAAACCTAGGTATATGGAACTGTATCAAATACCTTATACATATCATAATGAAAACGGAGAGATGATGCCTGAATCAAAACAGCATACATACTCTCCATTTTCTATCTGAAAAGCAGGCAGAATACCCCACCTCAGTGGTATACAAAGGAGAAGCGGCAGGGATCAGAGTCGTGGTCTGTGAAGAAGCAATACAATCGAAGGCTAGTTCCATTGACGAGGATCAAATACCAGTCTATGGAAACGATGTAGCGCATACCTTCACAGGGAAAAGAATCAAGCGAGGATTGTATAGAAGCAAAAACGGCATTCTAATGAATGCCGATATCAATGGAGCAAGCAATATCATACGAAAAGTATATCCATGTATGCCAAAGCGAGAGCGATGGAGTAGAGGTACCGTGAACGTACCAGTTACGTGTATCTGAACACGAACAAAACGTTTTGATGAATGTGCAGGCATTCATTAGAAGCCGCCTGCTCTATAGCTGGCGGTAGTTCACAGCAATCTTGGTACAAGCGCTCATGTGATGGCAGCTAGTGTTGAGGGCTTTGCTAAGGAAGATATTCTAGTACAAAGAAATATATCCTGAGATCATTGCAGGTACTGTAATTGCATGGAGATGAAATATCTCCTACTCACAGCCTGAACATAAGGTGATAAAGGAAATGAATGCCTTTTAGGCATGCATATATATGCAGTATAGGTATTGGACATGATATAGTAATAAATTATAGAATAAATGTGTAAGTTAAGCTTATGCATTTATTTTTTTACGCTGAGGAGGATGATAGTATGAAAAAAAGACTAGTGGCATATTTCAGTGCAGGCGGAACAACAAAAAAAGTCGCAGAAATGATTGCCAATTGTGCAAATGCAGACTTAATTGAGATTACTCCAAAGACACCATACACAGAACGTGACCTTAACTGGATGGATAAAAAATCCAGAAGCAGTATAGAAATGAGTGATAAGACATACAGACCTGAATTACTTGATATAGATATAGACATGAATACCTATCATGAGATAATATTAGGATTTCCCATCTGGTGGTATGTTGCACCGACAATCGTACATACATTCTTGGAAAAATATAATTTCTCAGATAAAAAAATAATTTTATTTGCTACCTCCGGTGGAAGTGGATTTGGAAATACGATGAGAGAATTGCAGCCTTCTGTACCAAACAGTGTTATAGAAGAAGGAAGGATATTTAACAACACAACCAGACAGCAAATAATGAAATGGGTAGAAACATTATAAAAAATGGAGAGATGTAACATGAAGAAGATAATACAAACAGCAGGAAGAAACGCATTAGAAGAATTTGCACCACAATTTGCCCATTTTAATGACGATGTGCTTTTTGGAGAAAACTGGAACAATCATGATATCGATGTGAAAACCAGAAGTATTATAACCGTTGTCGCTCTTATGGCATCTGGTATTACAGATACATCATTAAAATTTCATTTACAAAATGCAAAAAGGCATGGTGTTACGCAGAAGGAAATTGCTGCCATTATCACACATGTTGCATTTTATGCAGGATGGCCGAAGGGATGGGCTGTATTTACTTTGGCAAAAGAAGTATGGAATGTGAACGAAGGTGATTTACCTTATGAAGATGCAGCAATGCGGGCACATGCAAAAGACATGATATTTCCAATCGGAGATCCAAACGATGATTTTGCAAAGTATTTTTCAGGAAGAAGCTTTCTTGCACCTGTTTCAACTTCCCAAGTGGCAATTTACAATGTGACATTTGAACCGGGTTGTCGCAACAACTGGCACATCCATCATGCGAAGAGCGGTGGTGGACAGATTTTAATCTGTGTTGCAGGACGCGGGTTTTATCAGGAAGAAGGAAAAAGTGTAATAGAAATGAAAGCAGGAGATTGCATCAGTATTCTGGAAGGAGTAAAACATTGGCATGGAGCAGCATCAAATGAATGGTTCTCTCATCTGGCGATAGAAGTACCGGGAATTGAAGTATCAAATGAATGGTGTGAACCTGTTACGGATGAGCAATATTTGCAATTGGAATACGAAAAGAAAAGCTATGAACTCTGACACAAAGTATCACTAACAACAAATACTGCGGCTCGGACTTGGAACAGCTATTATTTGCAGCTGTAAGAGCTTTTATTATGTTTGCACTTGAAAAGACAGCACTTAAAATATGTTTCCATGAGGATTGCACATCAAAGCCTTGTGTTTGATTGTCTCCTATCCGTACTTCAAATCTGTACCTTGTAAAGTATTATCAGAAGCATATGCTTTCATCACTTGTATTTAAGCAGCTTAGCATTTCAGCAATCGCTGGTATGTATGAAACACAAGTATCAAATCCGGTCACAACCCGGAACAGGGGGTATTGTTCAATGAGAAAAGGAAGGTGTCAAATATGAAAAGAATTTTGACTTCAATTATATACATTATATGTTTAACAGTACTTGTTGCATGTAGTCATAATACAACAGGTATACCAGCATCTGATAAAAACACAGCGCAGGAGAATGATCTCAAAATAGCGGTTGTATATTTTTCAGCAACAGGTAATACGAAAGCTGTAGCAGAATTGATTGCTGATGAAGCTAAAGCGGATATCTATGAAATTATCCCAGATAAAAAGTATACTGAAGATGATCTTAATTATAATAACGATAATTGTAGAGCTAATCTTGAAATGAAGGATGATGCTTCAAGGCCTTCCATTAAGAATGATTTGAGTGCTATAACAGAGTATGATGTGATTTATCTTGGATATCCTGTATGGTGGGGAACAAATCCGAGAATTATTCAAACAGTTTTAGATAAATACGATATTAGTAACTCAAAAATATATACCTTCTGTACATCCGGAGGCAGTGGTATAGAAAGCAGTATTTCAGATTTGCAAACTATGTATTCAAACTTGAATATTGTTGCAGGCAAAAGATTCGATAATCCTACAGAAGAAGATGTTAAAGCCTGGCTGGAAAGTATAGGATAAAAATCTTATATTCAGGTTCAGTTTAAAAAGTGGGAAATTATATATATGCAGTTTGAGTTATAGTATATTTCATATCCGATTTATACAGAAGAATTAAATAATATGCTTAATTATAAGGGCTGAGCCTTATATCAAGGAGATACTACATTAACATAAAAGAATACTTATCTGACAGGCACAGATGCGGTGATAGAAGGTCTTACATCACTCTTGTATCATGCAGTCATGCAGACATAAGGATAAAGATAATATTATAGGATAAGTAATAGAAGATCGTGTTAATGCCGCCATTCCATATGGGAATGACGGCATTTTTGTCTGTTTAAAAAGTCCAATTAAATCAGGTGCTTCTTTAAAATACAAGCAGCGCTTATTTGATAAGAATCTAATGATCTGAGCCCTTTGTATGCTTGAAGGCGCATCGAGGTACGCATGAAATAGCCCGCTTCATAAGAGTTTGAGCATTTCTGCGAAGTAGTCTCCGCCTTACTTTAGACCAATGTTTTTTTATTTTGGCGATGAAATTGTTATTGAAATTCCAATAGCTCGTTTATTCTAATCATCAGCTCACCATATGGAGCTGTCGCAAAATCTGTCACATCCAACTGCAGGGTCGTACCCAGTGCAAAGGTTCCATATCCCCGGCAGGTACAGCGCTGTATGAATTCATCATAATCCAGCAGATTGTCCGCTTCCTCATGACATTTCAGACAGATACCCTTATGATATTTCTTTACGATATGCCCGAGGTGACGGGAAGCGTCCAAATCCCGTTTTTTCTGCCTTTCAAATAGAACATCCAGATCGGCAATCATGCGAATCGTAATAATCTGTACATGATGCTTATCACAGACCTCCTGCAGCTGATCATGCTGCTTATGGCTGAACGGATAATCGCTGAGAAGACTGATTCCCCGTGTGAATTTCCACTCCATTCTATGATAGTATTCCACCCAGCTTTTCTGAATCAGTTCTTCCTTTTCCTGTTCATTGCGGAAACCGTAGGCATCCCAGAATTCTTCCTTGATCTCATCCGGTGATAAAATTTCAAAGCCGGTAAACTGCTTCATTAACAGCTCTGCCAGATAGCTTTTACCCGTACCGGGATACCCGGCAAGCAAAATCAGTGTCTGCTTCATGAACGAACCTCCTGTTATATGGCAAGCTCAATCTCCAGATGGTAGGTATCTGCACGATAATAGGTACAGACACATTCCCTTGGATGATTATCCTTATCAAAGGATATGCGTCGTATATAAAGCAGCGGACTGCCGACAGCAATGTGCAGCAGCTCTGCCATTTCCCTGTCTGCCAGAATGGAATAGATTTTCTGCTTGGCAAAGGACCATTGAATCTGATAGGCATTGGAAAGAAAGACACGCAGAGATTCTTTCGAAAAATCATGCTCCATGACCTCCGGTACAAAGGACTGCTCGAAATAATTGATTTCCAGATAGAACGGCTCCTCCCCCGCATAGCGTACACGCTTTATGCGAATGATATCGCAATCATCAGATAGCTGAAGACACTCCGCGATATCCTTGGGCGCTTTCATTACTTTTTGATTGATCATTCGTTTTACGGCGATAACTTGATCCACTCTGTTTTTCCTTGTATAGCGGACTACGCGCTGTGGTGATGTATTGGGCTGTGCCGATATGACAAAGGTTCCGTACCCGCGCTTCTTACTGACAAGCCCATCATTGGCAAGCATCTCCATCGCTTTCCTTGCGGTTGCCCGAGATACATGATAGGTATTCATCAGCTCGCTCTCCGCCGGTATAATGCAGCCTACAGGATATTTACCGCTGATGATGTCCTGAAACAGAAGATTATACAGCTGATAATACAGCTGTTGTCTTCCACTGAAATCCAATGCACCCATGATGATCCCTCCTCATTCTACTGTCTTTTTAATCCATCCATTCTCCGCCTGTCAGATTGATGGACTGCCCTGTCAGATAAGCGGAATTATCTGTCAGCAGAAATACTGCCGCATTGATAACGTCCTGAAGATCCACCAGACGATGCATCGGGATATTCTTTTTGAAATACGGCATGACCTCTTCCGGATCAATGCTCTTCTTCTGTGCATATTCATATTTCAGCTTTTCCCACATTTCCGTGTATACAATTCCCGGACATATGGAATTTACACGTATATTGCGATCCGCAAATTCCTTTGCAATGGACTGTGTCAGTCCCTGCACACCAAACTTGCTTGCACAGTATACGGTCTGCCATGCGCTTGCCTTCTTACCGGACAGGGAGGACATGTTCAATATGGTTCCCCCACCATGCTTCAGCATTTTTTCAATCGCAACCTGACAGCACAGGAAGGTAGCCTTCAGGTTGACATTGATTGTCAAATCCCACAGCTCCTCACTGCTTTTCAGAAACGGTACCATTTTGCTTACACCGGCGGAATTGATCCAGGATGTGATAGCTCCCAGCTCCTGCTCCACTTCATCGGCAGCAGTCAGAACCGCCTGCTTGTCTGTAACATCAACTTTTTTATAAACCGCTTTTCCATTTGCGTCCGTGATACTGTCCGCAACAGCCGATCCTCTTGCTTCATCCAGATCAAGGATTGCGATACCGGCACCTCTTTCCGCAAAATCCTTCGCCATGGCAGCGCCCATACCACTGCCGCCTCCCGTAATTACGATTACGCTTCCTTCCATTCCTTCATGATTCATATCTATCCACCATCACTCTCTATTTTCTACTTCAGATATTCCTTAACACTTACCGGTTTGTCCTGCGGCATCACCTGTATGAAGACATTTACATTCTTCTCCAATAATTCAGAGAACGCCTTATTTTCCTCAGGACTTGTTGAGATATTCTTATACAGCACACTTCGATCAGCTCGGGCACCCATGCCTCCGACATCCACTTCCTCAATGGCAATGCCGTGATCTACCAGATAGTTTAATGCTTCCGGCCCCTTGACCAGCAGAATCGTCGGTGCGTCCAGTCCCTGTTCAAAGAACTGCACACCTTCTTCCTTGGTGAAGATTCCTATTGCGATTTCTTCCGGTATTGCCATCTCCAGCACCTCGATCATATACTCATCATTCGCTGTTCCATCATCCACGATTACCACCTGATCCGCTTTTCTGTTCTTGATCCAGGCAGTCATCACCTGTCCGTGAATCAGACGGTCATCGATTCTTGTTAATACTAAGTTTTGCACGTTGTTTTTTCTCTCCTTTCTTGAATACCGTTGTCTTTACGCCAACTGTACTCGATATGCCTGCTTTATCCGCAAGCTCCTCCAGCGTTGTTTCTTCGCTGCGCTCCAATGCAAGCGTCAGCAGCATCGGCATATTCATACCGGAAACAAGCCCGAGTTTGAAATCCTTTGAAAGATATGCGGCACTCTGGAAAGGTGTACCACCTGCAATATCAGACAAAACGATGGTTCCTGAACCGCTGCCGTCATCGGCTTCCCGCATGACAGTTTCAAGCTTTTCACGATAGGCTTCCGGAGACTCACCCGGAATGAGAGGCACCGCCCTCACTCCGTAATCTCCGCCTGCAATCATCTGCAGGCTGGCAAGCAGACCTTCACAGAATGCGCCGTGACTGATCAAAATGATATTTACCATAGCTGTCCTCTTTCGCCTTCTATCCTACATAACCCAGAATACCGCTGTAATAGCCTGCGATACCTACCAGGAAGATTGCGATAATGATCCATACAGTATTGATTTTCTTCTTCAGCATCCACCATACAAGCAATGTGATTCCCAGCGGAATCAGACCCGGAGCAAGAGAATCCAGTACACTCTGAATTGTGGTTGTTCCTTCTCCTACCTTGATTGCGAGCGGAGTATTTACCGTGACTCTGGTTGCGGCCATGGATCCGACAACCATCAGACCTACAATACTGAAGGAGTTGATGATACGGTCAATCGTACCGTTTTTAAGAATTTTCAGCAGTGATGTTTTTCCCTGCTTATATCCGGTCATAAACATGAAGTATCCGCAGCCGAAGATTAAAATTTCAAAGATTGCAAAGGACAGGATCGGTCCTAAATAGCTTCCATCCAGCGCCATGGAGCATCCGATACCAAACAGAATCGGGAACAGGATTCCCTGCATGACCGTATCACCGATACCGGCAACCGGCCCCATCAGACCGGTACGTACAGCATTGATATCCTTCTCTGTAACGTTTTCACCATTCGCATGTGCCTCCTCCATGGAACAGGCGATACCGTTGATGATCGGTCCTACGGTGAATACTTCAGAATTGTAGAATACCATATATTTTTTCAGTTCTTTTACACGTTCTTCGTTCGTGTCATACAGCTCACGAATCGGTGTCAGCATCAGGTTGGCAGCACCCAGAGCCTGTAAACGCTCATAGTTGTAGCAGGCCTCGGTACTCGTTGTCCATAACCATGTTTTCACCAACGTTTTCTTAGAAAGCTTTTTTGTATACTCCGGCAGTTCAGCTGCTGCAGCCTGTTCAGCCGGCTGTGAAACCTCGATCGTTTCTGTTTTTTTATTTAATGAGAGACGTTTTACCTTCTTCGTTTCCGTCTGCTTCTGTGCAGTATTGCTGTTCAGATACATAACAAGTGCAATGATTGCAGAGAAAATGGAGATTGCAGTAAGTCCCAGACCGGAATATACGGTCAGGAAGAAGCCGCCGAAGAACCACGGAATCAGCTTTTTCTTACCCAGATAGTTCAACAGCATTGCAATACCCAAGGCCGGCATGATACCGCCGACAACCTGGAGTGCACTGATGACGCTTTCCGGAACGGCATTGATCAGATCGCTTGCCCAGCCGCTTCCGGACACAACCAGAAGGAAGGCAGGAATTCCATACAGGACAAGTGCCATACAGAAGGAAGGCACGAAGTTCATAAAACGCACACCGCGCAGATTGCCCTTTTCCAGCAGCTTATCCGCCTGATGAATCCATGCGGCGTTGACTGTCATATATACCTGGTTCAGCAACAGTCCAAACATACTGAACGGAATCGCAAAGGTTACGGCCATCGTCGGATCGGCGCCGGATAAAATCGTCATAGCCGTACCGAAGATACCTGCGACGATGGTATTGCTCGGCATGGTTCCACCTGCGGAAATCCATCCCAGATAAATCAACTGAATGTTGGCCCCCGCCAGCATACCGGTCATCGGGTCCCCCATGAACAGACCAACCAGCGTACCTGTGGTCAATGGATAAACAAGACATTTCGTGACAGGGCCGAAGAACCACCACTGCCCCATTGTAGCTAATAATGCAACTAAGATTGCTGATAACACCATAACTATTTCCTCCTGTTAGTGCTCGCCGCTTACGGAAACCAAGACCTTCCCTTTTCTTGCATAACGCAGGGTCTTTAGTTCCTCTCCCATTTCCTCCAAGGTAAGCTTTGCACTTATTATTTTCTTTGTATTGATCTGTCCGCTTTCCAGCAGGTGCACAGCACGCTCGCTGCATAACGGATTCAGAAATGACGTATAAATACTGAGTTCTTTTGTATAAGCCTCAAACTGATTGAAGCTGATTGGCTGCTCTGGGTCACCGAGACCGAAAAGCAGTACCTTCGCATATTTCCCCGCAATGCGAATTGCCTGTTCCATGGTGGATTTTAAGCCGATGCATTCAATGACATAATCAATGTTTTCCTGCTTAGCGACTTCCTCGATTTCCTGATCGCTGATGGCCATGGTTGCGCCCAGCTCGAGAGCGAGTCTGCGTTTTTCCGCTTCCCGCTCAATCACAATGATTTTGGCAGCACCTGTTAATCGAATAAGCTGCAGCATCAGGGAACCGATGGCCCCCATACCATACATGGCAACCGTTTTACCGCTTTGTATCCCGATCAGATCCATACCGTGGACCGCACAGGATAACGGCTCCGTAAAGGCCGCAGCCTCCAGATCCAGTGTATCCGCTATATGATATACATTCTTTTCCGGCGGATAAACATATTCCGCAAAGCCCTTGGCTACGCCATGACGCTCCAGACAGAAGTTTGGCAGTCCCTGCTGGCACCAGATACATTTTCCGCATCCCCAGCTGGGATCACAGGCAACACGATCCCCAACCTTAAAGTATTTGCACTCAGGCCCTACCTCTGTAACGATACCGGAACACTCATGTCCCAGAATAATGGGTGGTATGACAACACTTGCGCCGTTTTTCCCCTGAAACTTATGAATATCGGTACCACATAATCCGCACCAGGCAACGCGGATTTTTACTTCATCCGCTATCGGCCTACGCTCTGGTATATCACGCACCTCATATCCATAATCTCCGGTATAATATCCAGCTTTCATATGTTATTCACCATCCAGATTCTTAAACAGATGAATTTTTCGCTCCACGATTTCCGTGATGGTATCCAGGCATGGTACGACATTATCGCGATTGGATATGTTCTCGCGATGTTCATCATAGCACTCTCTGGATTTACGATTCCAGCCGACCAGCAGCTCGGTTCCGACATTAAACTTGCGGATGCCCAGATCAATAACACGTTTTACATCCTCATCCTTAACACCGGTTCCTCCATGAATGACAAGCGGAATATCAACTACCTCCTGCAGCTCCTTCAGACGTTCAAAACTGATATTTGTTTTTGATTTGTACTGACCGTGGCTTGTACCGATTGCCACTGCCAGTGCATCGATACCCGTCTGCTTCACAAACTCAACCGCATCCTCAGGATCCGTGTAACAGGCATCGTCCTGGCTCACGGCGATACCGTCCTCAGTTCCGCCGACAGTTCCAAGCTCCGCCTCCACACTTACATTGCGAGCTCTGGCATAATCGACAACCCGTTTCGTCCCCAGAATGTTTTCCTTTAAGGGAAGGGATGATCCATCAAACATAACGGAGCTGTAGCCGGCATCAATCGCCTTGCGTATCTCATCATAATCCCTGGCATGATCCAGATGAAGAACGACATCGACGCCGTATTCCTCAGCCATGGAACGGCAGACTGCGACAAGATTTCTATGCCCGACATAATTGGCAGTTCCACAGCTTGTCTGAATAATAACCGGGGTTTTCTGATGTACTGCAGCCTTAATAATGGCCGGCAGCATCTCCAGGTTATGCGTATTGAACGCCCCAATCGCCATGTGCAGCAACTCTGCCTCCTTCAGCACTTCCTTTAATGTTGTATACATAATTTCCTCCTTTAATAACCTGTATGCAATGGAGAATCTGCATCCTCCTTTTGTGGTGATCCTGTATATCCAGCGTTAACTTTCTGAAATATACGAATATCATAATATCAAAATATACGTACGTTTTGATTTACAAGCACATTATACTTGATTACATAAAAAAAACAGCGCTTTCACGCTGAAAACACATTCTGAAATTGTGATAAATAGTAAAATTCATGAATGGCCATTCATGGTACAATGATAGAGAAAACACACAGGGAGGTAAGCATATGTTTATACAAATTGATAAAGGTATATATGAAAAGCTGTCAGAAGCGGAGAAGGGGGTCATTCAGTTTTTAAACCAGAATGAAGAAAAGATTCCCTATATGAGCATCACCAATATTGCAGAGAAAACCTTCACATCACAATCAACGGTATCCAGAGCGATTCAGAAATGCGGTTATCAGGGGATTTCCCAGCTGCGCTATGCGATTTCTCAGCAGGAGCAAATGAAGGAGCATCACGAATCCAGCTATGGAGTAAATAATATCCTCGCAAAATCATATCGGGAAAGTACAAAAACGATTGATAATATCAGTCCGGTTGCCATGCTGAAAACAATTGAATACATCAAGCAGGCAAAGCGTATATTCATCTTTGCCAGAGGCTTTACGGCATTGATCGCAGAGGAATTTCAAATGTACCTGCAGCTGCTGGGCTACAATGCCATCATCGTTAAGGATGTGAAATGGATGGAGAATACCGAACGCATTGTCACAAAGGACGATATTGCCTTTATTCTATCCCTGCGAAATTCCACGCCGGAGCTGGCAAGAAGCGCCAGAGCTGCAAGAATGAAGGGTGCCAAGGTGATTACCTGCTGCTGTAAATCTCCCTGTGAGCTGGAGAAATTTTCAGATATCACGATTTACGGCCATTCCGAGCAGATCATGAAGGTCAGTGGAATGACGGTGTATTCAAGGATACCGCTGCTGATCATCACAAGGACGATTATTGAATACATCGGGCAGTAGAGCTCATAACAAGGTGGTATTCACACGGCATCGAGTAAACGGCTGAAAGCTGTCACATCAAGGCTTTTACAGATTATAAAAAACGGATATTCATTTTCTAATTCGGGAATGTGAAGAATTATGTGTAAGTAAAAATCGACAGGTTTAGATAGTAGATGACGAATCATGTCTAATCATCATCTGTTTATGTATTATCAGTATGCCCAATTCATCAAGGGTTATACTGATTT